>DAOVHN010000167.1 GCA_030671915.1 Pseudomonadota bacterium | reverse complement strand
TCCCGATTCCGCGATCGAGAATATCCTCATTACCAAGAACCCCGACGTCTGCGGCACGGGCGAGCGCGAGGTGGTCTGGATCGATGTGAAGGACGGCGCGCTGCGCGGCGTCTTCGTGTTCATAGCCAAGATCAAGGAAGGCAAGGCCTGGGAGAAACCGGTGGGCGGCCAGTATGTCGTCGACCAGAAGGGCTGCCGTTTTGTCCCCTGGGCCCAGGTCCTGCGTCCCGGGCCGATCGTCATCCGCAACAGCGACAAGGGCGTGTTGCACAATATCAACACCCGCGAGATGATCGGCGTCGAAAAGGGCCGCGTGGTCAAGCGCACCATGTTCAACTTCGGCCAGCCCGATCCGGGCGACATAGAACAGGACGTCAAGCCGCGCCGCTCGCCTTACATCTCGATCAACTGCGAGGCGCATAACTTCATGTTCGGCTTCCTGATGGCGCCGCCGCATCCCTATGCGGTGGTGGTCGGCGAGGACGGTTCGTTCGAAATCGGCGACATCCCGCCCGGCGACTACAAGCTGAAGGCCTGGCACCCGACCATCGGGCTCCAGGAGGCCAAGATTACCGTGGCCGCCGGCGGCGCGGTTGAGGCCAATTTCAGCTTCTCAGCCGCCCAGTAGGCATGACCGGGTAGGAACCGAACAATGGCACGCTTCGCGATGAAACAGGCATCCCGCCTGGCAAGGCCGGGACCGGCAATGGCAGTGCTGCTGGCGCTGCTGCTGGCCCTGGCCGCCACTCCCGCCTTGGCGCAGGACGCCAACGTGTACCGGCAGTTCCTGGGACTCGATTCCCGAAAACTGATCTGGTTCCTGGCGCAGATGCACCTGTTCTTCGCGGCCTTCGTGCTCGGCGTGCCGTTGTTCGCGGTCATCATCGAGTTCATCGGCTGGCGCAAGGGCGACGAGCGTTTCGACAAGCTGGCCTATGAATTCACCAGCCTGTTGAGCGTCGCCTACGCCACCACGGCCGCGTTCGGCGGCTTGCTGGCCTTCGCTCTATTCACCCTCTACCCGACCTTCATGGGCTTCATGGCGGGGACCTTCAAGGACGTGATGTTAATCTACGCCCTGCTGTTCTTCGTCGAGACCTTCTGCCTCTACCTCTATTACTACGGCTGGAAAGCGATGAACCGGCGGACGCCCTTCAGCCCGGCGGTCCGCATGGGCTTCAAGGTCGCCGGCGCCGCCATGATGGGGGTTACCCTGTTGTTCTTCTTCGGCGGTTTCGGGCCGGAGATGCGCCCCGACACCCGCAGCTTCATATCGCTGCTGTACTTCCTGCCGATGGCTCTGGGCCTGTGGATCGTCAAGGACCTGAAGGGCGTCCATATCCTGATCGGCATCGTGCTGAACATCGCCGGCACCGCGATCATGCAGGCGGCGAATTCCATGGCCGGCTTCATGATGAGCCCGGTCGGCATAAACGAGGCCGGCCAGTTCATCGGGACCTCCTGGCAGGCCTTCGAGAACATCCTGGCCACCCCGATCGCCATCCACCGCATGCTGGGCAACCTCGCCTTCGGCGGACTGGTGGCCGGGTCCTACGCGGCCGTCAAGTTCATCGGCGCCAAGACCATGGAGGAAAAGGCCCATTACGACTGGATGGGTTACATCGCCAACTTCGTCGCCATCGCGGCGCTGATCCCGCTGCCCTTCGCCGGCTACTATCTGGGCCGCGAGGTCTATTCGACCAGCGCCGTCATGGGCAACAACATGATGGGCGGCGATTTTTCGTGGACTTTCATCATCCAGGCCATGCTGGTCGGCTCGCTGTTCCTGATCAGCAACTATTACCTGTGGAGCGGCATGACCCGCATCCCGGGCGCCGAGCGCTATTACAAGTACATCAAATACATACTGCTCGCGCTGATCGTTTCCCTCGCGGTCTGGCTGACGCCGCACAACCTGCCGCTGACCAGCCTGGAAATCGGCGAGATGGGCGGCAGCCAGTATCACCCGACGTTGAAATATCTCGGCCTGATGCCGGCGAAGAACGCGGTGGTGAACCTGATCATCCTGGCCACCTTCTTCAGCTTCCTGCTGTATCGGCGTGGCAACAAGAGCGACACCGTCCCAATCAGCCAGCAGGGTCGCCTGCCCAGGATCGTCATTCCGATCGCCGGCCTGATCGCCATCGGCATGGTCGGGCAGTACGCCATCAGCATGCTGGCCATGGACCCGGCCTCGCTCGACCTGCCGGCCGACCGTGAATGGGCGATGGACAATATCGGCTACCTGCTGCTGGCCGAATGCGCCGTGGGCGTGCTCGCCATCTTCCTGGCGCTGCGGGACCGGGCCAGGCTCGCACAGGGGCTCTATCTGGGCTTCACCGCCTTCAGCGTGGTGATCTTCCTGGGGGTCTACGGCTTCGTGGTCATGGAACAGGCCTCGCCGGTGCTGCGCAACGTCGCCGTCGCCCAGTTCCTGCAGCTTATCAGTTGCCTGATCCTGGTCTCGGCCATCGATATGTTCCTGTTCAGCAACGCCAAGGAAATCGGCCCCCTGCAATGGGGCAAGATGAGCGTGCGCAGCCAGTACGCACTGCTGCTGCTGACCTTCATCATCACCATGAACATGGGGCTGATGGGCTTCATCCGCTCGGGCCTGCGGGGCGACTGGCACATCTTCGGCGTCATGCGCGATACCTCGGCCTGGGGCAACACGCCCAGCAACGCAACCATGACCGAAATGGTCGGGCTGGCGGTGCTGGTCTTCATGGTCGGCGTCGCCTTCATGTTCTGGCTCGGCGGGATCGCCCAGCAAAAGGAGAAGTCGGAATGACCGCGGCGATAGCGTTTAAGGAACGGTGGAAAGTCGAGGAGACCTGCAATGACTAGTGCAATCGGCAAGGTCTTCATCCTGCTGCTCGTGGTGCTGGGTACCTTCCTGTTGATCGGCAGCACGATTACCGACCTGACTGGCGGCGAGAAGGATGTCTCGGCCGTGGGCAAGGTCGATATCAGCCCCGAGGGCGGCGAGGAAATCTTCTGGGGCAAGGGCCGCTGCTATACCTGCCACAGCGTGGGCGACCGCGGCAGCGCGGTGCGCTGCCCGAACCTGGGCGTTTTCGGCCAGAAATTCGCGCTCGCCATCGGCGCCCGCGCGTCCGAGCGGGCCAAACTGCGCTCCGAGAAGACCGGCGAGGAATACACATCCACCGACTATCTGGTGGAAAGCCTGGCCAAACCCGACGCCTTTGTGGTCGAGGGTTTCAAGAACGAAATGGCCATCGTGTTCGCCCCGCCGATCTCGCTGAACGTGGACGAGATCAAGGCGGTGGTCGCCTATCTGCAAAGCCAGGATGGCGAATTCGATATCGACAGTCTGGAGAATCCCAGCGAGGTATCGGCGGCTTATTTCCAGCGTATCGAGGCCGCGACGGCCGCCGGCGGGGGCGATCCCAGCGCGGGCGAAGTGGTCTACGAGGACAACTGCACTTACTGCCACATGCTGAACGGCGAGGGCGAGGAAGTCGGGCCGGACCTGACCGGCATGGGAACCAAGGGGCTGAGTTTCCTGGAAGACGCCATCATCAATCCGGCGAAGGTAATCACCAAGGGCTACGAAACCCGCGTCGTCGTCGAAAACGACGGCCGCCAGACCAAGGGCCTGTTGATGCGCGACGATCCGGACGAGATCGACATCGTCAAGGATACCGGCGACGTCGTAACCATCGCGAAAAGCGACATCAAGGAAATCACCATCGATGAGACCAGCAGCGTCATGCCCGGCGATATCAACGAGGCGCTGACGGTCAAGGATTTCCAGGACCTGCTGTCCTACCTGATGCTCCAGAAACAGGTGGAAGAGGGAAGCTGACCATGGGCAAGTTCAACATTCCCCGCACCCTGGCGGTGCTGTTCACCATCGCGGCCGTCTATGGGCTAGTCAAATGGGCGATCCCCGCCGCCTCGCGCGAGATCACGGCGCTGCCCTTCCCGCTGCCGGTGCCCGGCACGCTGGTGTTCTTCTATATGGTGCTGACCCTGGTCGCGATGTTCATGCTGGTCACCTTCTCCGACCGCAATATCGACGAATTCATGGGGCCGGTCTGGCGCTTCATGCGCGGCGATTTCGGCAAGGCGCCGCGGCTGGCGGCGCTGGTCGCCATACCGCTTCTGGTCGGCTGGCAGGTCTATGACGCGAAACAGCCAAAGGTGGAGCTGCCTTCTTCGCTGCGCATCCAGCACCCGTCCTCGAACTTCCCCAAACAGTTCGAGGAAATGAAGAACCCCTTCGCCAGCCCGACCGACGACGAGGTCCAGGCCTTCCTGGAGCAGGCTGAATCGGGCGAGGTGGAATTCATCGAACAGGTGCAGGGCGATGTCGATGTCTGGATCGACGAATTCGACGAGAACCCGCTTGTCGCAATCGCCACCGCGCCGATGCAGAAATTCCTGGCCGACCTGGAAGCCGGCAATGTCAGCCCGGAGACCGCCAAGGCGGCGCTGGTCGAGAAGAACCTGTTCGAGGGCCGCGCGCTCTATGCCATGAATTGCCGCCCCTGCCACGGCGACAGCGTCGCCGGCGACGGGCCGATGGCGGACGGCTTCAAGCTGCGGCCGATCAACTTCACCGACAACGGCACCATCGAGACCATCGTCGAGGGCTACACCTTCTGGCGCGTGGCCAATGGCGGGCCGGGCCTGCCGACCGAGGCCACGCCCTGGGACTCGGCGATGCCCGAATGGAAGCTGAACCTCACCGAGGAACAGCGCTGGAAAATCATCATGGCCGAATACGACATGGCGGAAAAAACGCCGCGTATTCCGGAATCGCACTAGGGAGGCGGGAGAATGTTAAATCGATATTTCGACTGGCTCTCCAAAGGTGGGCTATGCCTGGCCGCCGGTATTGCCCTGGCAGCCGGGCCAGCCACGCCCGCCTCGGCCGCGGACATGCCGAAAGGCCCCATGCCCGAGATCACCGACGAACTCGTCGCGCAGGGCAACGAGATTTATATCCGGCGCTGCAGTTTCTGCCACGGCCTGCTGGGCGACGGCGAGGGGCCGGCGGCGCCCTATATGGACCCGCGGCCGCGCGATTTCACCCTCGGCACCTTCAAGTTCCGCACCACGCAGAGCGGCGAGCTTCCCCTGCCGGAAGACTTGTTCCGCACGGTCAGTCGGGGCCTGCCCGGCACCGGCATGCAGGCCTTCGATGACGACAGGATCAAGAACGGCCTGACCGAGGCCGAGCGCTGGGCGGTGATCTCCTATGTCATGAGTTTCGCGCCGGAATTCGAGGATCCCGAGCTCGACCCCCGGGAGACCGGCAAGGTCGTGAGCCTGCCCGCCAACCGCGCGCCCTATAACGAGGAGACGGTCGCCAAGGGCCGCGAAATCTTTGAGCGCGCCAAATGTTGGGAATGCCACGGCAAGCAGGGCCGCGGAAACGGCCAGAAAGCCTTCGACCGCAAGGACGACTGGGGTTTCCCGATCCGCATCCGCAACGTCACCCTGCCCTGGAAGATCAAGGGCGGTATCGAGGTCGAGGACATCTACATGCGGTTTTCGACCGGCGTCAACGGCACGCCGATGCCGTCCTTCGCGAAGGCGCTTAATGAGGAAGAACGCTGGTATCTGGCGAACTTCATCAAATCGCTGCAGCACGAGCCGACCAGCCACCAGGTCTTGAAAGTCCACAAGCTGGACGGCGGTTTGCCGGAAGGCCCCGGCGACGCCGGCTGGGCGCAGGCCGAACCGATGGATGTGCGCCTCACGGGCCAGGTCGTTGCCGCGCCGCGCTGGCAGAACCCCAGCATCGAACTGGTGACCATGCGCGCCGTCGCCAACGGCGACGAAATCGCCTTCCTGCTGGAATGGGACGATCCCTTCGCGGACACCACCCACGACGAGGACCAGGAACTCGACATGCGCGATATCCGCCAGGTCGGCGGCTATAATTCCTATGTCGAGGCCAATGACATGATCCCGCGGGCCTTGGAAACCTTCCGTGACGCGGTTGCGCTGCAGTTCCCGACAAAGCCGCCGGAAGGCACCAAGAAGCCGCATTTCATGCGCGGCAGCGCC
>DAOVHN010000166.1 GCA_030671915.1 Pseudomonadota bacterium | reverse complement strand
GAAGAAGCTGCCTACGACGTCGCCAACTGATCCGTAAATTCACCTCGGAATATTTCGTACAATGCCGATGGACGAACCGGCGCGTGACTGCGCCCAATGCCCGCGTCTGGCCGAATTCCGGCGCGTCAACGCGTCCGCCTGGCCGGACTGGCATAACGCGCCGGTGCCCAGCTTCGGGTCCGTGGACGCCAGCCTGCTGATCGTCGGACTGGCGCCGGGCCTGCGAGGCGCCAATCGCACCGGCCGGCCCTTTACAGGCGATTACGCCGGCGACCTGCTCTATCCGACGATAGCCGAATATGGCTTTGGCGAAGGCAGGTTCGACGCCCGTCCCGACGACGGCTTCCGCATGACCGGGTGCCGGATCACCAACGCGGTGCGCTGCGTGCCGCCGGAAAACAAGCCCACCACCGACGAGATCAAAACCTGCAATCCCTATCTGAATACGGAAATCGAAGGTCTGGAAAACCTTCGCGCGATCCTCGCGCTGGGCCTGATCGCCCACAAGGCAGTGCTCCGGTCGATGGGTCTGGTGGCCGCGCGTTATGCCTTCGGCCACGGGGCAATGCATGATCTGCCCAACGGCCTGCTACTGGCCGACAGCTATCATTGCTCGCGCTACAACACCAACACCGGCCGCCTGACCGAGGAAATGTTCCATTCCGTTTTCGCGGAGCTGCGCAAAAGACTCTAGCCCTTCTCGCGCATGAGGCGGCCCTGCTGGCGCTTCCAGTCACGGTCCTTGTCGGCCTGACGCTTGTCATGCTGCTTCTTGCCCTTGGCCAGTCCCAACAGCAACTTGGCAATGCCGCGGTCGTTGAAATAGATTTTCAGTGGCACCAGGGTTACGCCCTTCTGCTTCACCGCCTCCAGAAGGCGCACCATCTCCTTCTTGCGCAGCAGCAGCTTGCGCGGGCGCTTGGCCTCGTGCCCCTCGCGGCCGGCCTGTTGGTAGGGCGGAATATGGCAGTTCAACAGCCAGATCGCGCCGTCCTTGGGCCCGGCATGTGATTCGGCCAGAGTGGCATGTCCCAGGCGCAGCGATTTTACCTCGCTGCCCATCAGCACCATGCCGGTCTCGATCGTTTCCCCGATCAGGTAATCATGGCGTGCGCGCCGGTTCTCGGCCGCCGCGCGCGGGCCTTTTTTTTTCACGGCCATTGAACTAGTTCAGCAGTCCCACGGTCCGCATTGCTTCATCCACCCGGCCGAGGCTGGCCTCTGTGATCGGCGCCATCGGCAGCCTGGTGTCGGGCAAGGATTTGCCCAGCAGGCTGGCGGCGTATTTGACGGGGCCCGGGCTGCTCTCGCAGAACAAGGCCGAATGCAGCGGCATCAGCCGGTCGCGGATCTCGGCGAACCTGTCGATGTCCCTCGCCTGCCAGGCTTTGTGAAGGTCCGAACAGAGCCGCGGCGCCACATTGGACGTCACCGAAATGCAGCCATGGCCGCCCTGCGCCAGGAAGGCGCCGATGGTCGCGTCCTCGCCGGAAAGCTGGCAGAACTCGCCGCCGATGGCCATGCGCGTGGCCAGAGGCCGCGCAAGGTCGGCGGTCGCATCCTTGACGCCGACGATATTGGACAGTTTCGCCAGGCGGGCCATCGTCTCGACCGACATGTCCACGACACTGCGGCCGGGAATATTATAAATGATGACGGGAATATCCACCGCCTCCACGATAGCCTCGTAATGGCGATAGAGCCCCTCTTGGGTCGGCTTGTTGTAATAGGGCGTTACTATCAGCGCCGCATCCGCGCCCGCGCTCCTGGCATGGCGGGTCAGGTCGATGGCTTCGGCCGTGGAATTAGAGCCGGCGCCGGCGATCACCGGGACTTTCCCCTTCGCGACCTCGACGCAAAGTTCGACAACGCGTTTATGTTCGTCATGGCTCAAGGTGGGTGACTCGCCAGTCGTTCCAACCGGTACGACGCCGTTCGATCCTTCCTGGATCTGCCAATCGACAAATTCCTGAAACGCCTTCTCGTCCACTTCACCGTTGCGGAATGGGGTGATCAGCGCGGTGATGGAACCGCTGAACATAATTATCTCCTTGATATTACGTTATTTTTTCAATCGTGGCGGGTTTACGCCCCGACCGTCGCCGGAACATACAGCCAGACTTGGCCCGCGGCAAGCTTGGGGCACAGGGTATGGCGACCATAATTTTTACATTTTCTTGGTACTATTCATATAGATTCAATGTCGTACAGCCATCCGGACTCGGGGAGACGGCATCATGCCGAGAAGGACCATGGCAGATTGGCGCTCGGCCACCCTGCTTGCGCACGCTGTTTTTGCGGCGGCCTTGCTGGCCGCGCCCGCGCTGGCCGCGGAGACACCGACGGAATTGGCCCGCGCCGAAGACGCACCGTATACCGACGGCAGTGCCGCCATCGACCCATGGGGGGCGGCCGCCAACCGGCCTGTCATCGACGACATCGGAAAGCCGGCGTTGAGGGAGGAACAGATCCTCGCGCCGATCCCCATCCAACCGGTCCAGGACAGGCTGGTCGGAAAGCTGGTGCATTGGGTTCTGTTGCGCGACAATGACCGGGAGCAATCCTTCGAGGAATTGACCGGCTTCATCGCCGCCAACCCCGGCTGGCCAAAGTTCGGTTCCCTGAAAAGGGAAGCAGAACGCGCAATAGACAGCGCTACCCCGTCCCGCGCCATGCTGGACTGGTTTAAAAACCACACGCCACGCACCCGGGAAGGCTCGATCGCCTGGTCGCGCGCCCTGTTCCGTGCCGGAAACGAGCGGAAGGCGATCGACATGGTCAGGCGCGGATGGGCCCGCTTCGACATGGGCCGCGACGACGAAGAAGCTTACATTCTGGAGTTCGGCGAGTATCTGGAGCCGGAGGATCATGCGGCACGGCTAGACCGCCTGCTGTGGGACAATCGCAGAACCGCGGCCCGCCGCCACAGGGACCGGCTCGGCGAGGGCCGCCGCGCGCTGGCCGACGCCAGGCTGCGGCTGATGGGCCAGAAGGGCGGCGTGGATGCCGCCATCGAGAGAATTCCGCCCTGGCTGGAGAACGACCCGGGCCTTTATTACGAGCGCGTGCGATGGCGCCGCCGCAAGGAAATGAACGCCGATGCGGCGGAGTTGCTGTTGCGCTACAGCGGCGAGCTGGGCCGCCCCGCTCGCTGGTGGAGCGAACGGGAAATCCTGACCCGGCGCTTCCTGCGCGACGGCGACCCGGCCACCGCCTATCGCCTGGTACGCAGCCACGGGCTGATCAACCGGGCCAAGCGGGCAGACGCGGAATTTTTGGCCGGCTGGATCGCGCTACGCTTCCTGGACGATCCGCATGCCGCCTTCGGCCATTTCTCGACGCTGTACGATTTCGTCAGCTATCCGATCAGCCGCGCCCGCGGCGCCTACTGGGCGGGCCGCGCGGCCGAGGCCGCCGGCAAGAAGGAAATTTCGAAGCAGTGGTACCGAACCGCGGCCGGCCACAACACGACGTTTTATGGCCAGCTTGCGGCCGACCGGTTGGACATGGACCTCCCGCCGCCGCCGGGCCACGAAACGAGGATCGACGCGGCCGAAGCGGAAGCCTTCGAGCGCGATGACCTGGTGCGCCTGGCGCGCCTGTTGATCGGACTGAAGGCGACGCGTTCACCCGCGGTCACCGGCGATACCGACGTCGATCCGGCTAGATCGCCGATGGCGTTCCTTGCCTCCCTCGACGACAAGGAAGCCCTGATCCCGCTTTTGCGTCATATCGCCTGGCGCAGCGAAACGGCGACGGAATGGGTCAAGGCCGCAAAGCTGGCCCGTGACGCCGGCCGCACCGAGATTGCGGTATACATCGCGCGGCGCGCGGCGCAGGACGGGGTATTGTTGCGCGATCTGGGTTATCCGACCCTGGTCGTGGACGGGGAGTTGCCGTTGAATCCGGCGCTGCTTCATGCGCTTGTTCGCCAGGAAAGCGCCTTCGACCCTGGCGCGCACAGCCGGGCCGGCGCCCGCGGGCTGATGCAGCTTATGCCGGCCACCGCGAAGCGGGTCGCCCGGGACCTTGCGATCAAGGGACATTCGACCAGCCGCCTGACCGACGACCCGTTTCATAACCTGACCCTGGGCAGCGCCTATCTCGACGACATGCTGACGCGGTACGAGGGGTCGATGGTGATGGCGCTGGCCGCCTACAACGCCGGCCCGCACCGGGTCAAGAAATGGCTCGGGGAGAACGGCGACCCTCGCCGCTCGCTTGACGATTCCATCGACTGGATCGAGTCGATCCCGTTCTCCGAAACCCGCAACTACGTCCAGCGCATCCTTGAAACCCTGCCGATCTATCGCTGGAAGCTGGATGACGAACGCATCGTCCTGCTGCACCCCGAAGACCTCACCCGCGGCCTGCCGGGTTACGAACCCGAGAGTTCCGAATAGAACTGCTGCATCCTTATTTTTTTGCGGCGCTTTTCTGTTTAGGGCTTTTCTTCGGGCGAATTCTCATCCCCTTGCCCTTGGGAAGTTCAACCTCGAAGACGCCGGTTTTCTTAACCAAGTCACTCAGTTTCGCATGGCCGTAGGTGCGCGGATCGAAGTCAGGGGCCAGCTTCCCGAGTTGCGAACCGACCGCGCTGAGCCCGACCCAGCCATCTTCTTCGTCGAGCAGGGTGATTGCCCTGCGCAGGATAGGAATGGAGTCCTTAGGCTGTGGTGGCAACGGCTGGGTCTCTGGCGTCGGATCGCGGTCCGGCGCGGCAGGCAGCAGATTTTCCGTATAGATAAAACGAAGGCAGGCCTGCCGAAAGCTTTCCGGCGTCTTCCGCTCGCCAAAGCCGTAGACGTCGGTACCATGCTCGCGGATGCGCGAGGCGAGGCGGGTGAAATCGCTGTCCGACGAGACTAGGCAAAAGCCGTCAAACCGGCCGCTGTGCAACAAGTCCATCGCATCGATCACCAAAGCGATATCGGTCGCATTTTTGCCCGGCGTATTGGCAACGTTGTGATGCGGAATTATGGCGTGCCGGGGAAGTATGTCGGCCCATGATTTCAGGCGTGTGCCCGAAAAATCGCCGTAAATACGCCGTACGCTGGCCTCGCCGATCTTGGCGATATCTTCAAAAAGGCCTTCGGCGATGCGAGCCGACACGTTGTCGGCATCGATCAACACGGCAAGGCGGGCGGAACGGGTTTCTGACGCCATATTTTCCCTCCATAAGAGCAACCATCATAGCCGACTATGTCCAAGTTGCGAAACGAATCATGAGCCACGCCTCTATCCCCGCGCCCTCCCCCTCATGCTATAACAATCGCCGACTCGTTCCGGGGCGGGCAGCCGGGATTGGGATGGCAACAGCAAGACTAGGGAGGACCCCATGGCCAAGGCTGAAATTTCCGGTATCCGCGCCTGCATCTTCGATGCTTACGGCACATTGTTCGACGTTCATTCCGCGGCGGCGCGGTGCCGCGGCGATCTTGGCGACAAGGCAGACGGCCTGTCGGATATCTGGCGCCAGAAGCAACTGCAATATACCTGGCTGCGCAGCCTGATGCGCACCCATGTGGATTTCTGGCAGGTCACCGGCGACGCACTGGACTACGCCATGGCGGCGGTCGATCTGGACGACCCGGCGATGCGCCGGCGCCTGATGGACCTTTACCTGGAACTCGACGCCTATGCGGAAGTGCCGGATATGCTGGCGGCGTTGAAGGCCGGCGGTCTGCAGACCGGCGTGTTGTCCAACGGCGCGCCGAAGATGCTGGAAGCCGCGATCGAATCGGCGGGCCTTACGGACCTGTTGGACCATGCGTTGTCGATCGAGGATGTCGGCATCTACAAGCCGGACCCGCGTGTCTACCAGTTGGCGGTGGACCGTGTCGGCGTGAAACCGGAAGAAATCTGCTTCATGTCGTCGAACGCCTGGGACGCATACGCCGCGTCGCATTTCGGCTTCCGGGTGGTCTGGGTCAACCGCTTCGGCCAGCCGCCCGAACGCATCCCCGGCGCGCCGGACCGCGAGATCGACAACCTCGCCCCCCTGCCCGGCCTGCTGGGCATTGCCTGATCCATGACGGAATACCG
>DAOVHN010000394.1 GCA_030671915.1 Pseudomonadota bacterium | reverse complement strand
GGCAACGCCAGCCCAGTCTCCGACCGTACCGCCCCGACAATTGCTCCCAAGAAACGCTTTCGCCAGCCCATTCGCCTTTCCTCGCCGCCAGCTATTCAAAAAACAGGCGGAAGGACGAGGCGCCGGCAGGGAACCGTCAGATCATGTGAGCCAGTCCCTGCACGAGGAGCCAGATGGCGACCGAGCCGGACAGGACCGCCGAAGTCGCCAGCAGGGTACGCCATCGCACCGATTCCGCCCTTGCCGACAGCCAGATGCCGTAAACGCCATATACGGCACTGTAGACGACGACGGGGAGAATCATCGGCCCAGCGGCCCAGGCGCCCCATCCTTCCAGCTTCCCCATATAGACAAGCAAAAGGACCAAAAGCAGAAGCGGAGTGGGTGAAAAAAGGACATAGAGACGGCGAATCATGGCAGAGGCCTCCGGTTCGCAAAGCGTGCAGGGTAACGTTTCATCAATACCGCCGCGCGCATACTGGCCGGATCATCGCCGCTAACGCCCGGAAACGCAAAGCTCTTTGCATTGCAGGGCCGCGCGGCGCAGGCTGCGGCAGCATAATAGTGAGGGAAGCGAACCATGTGGGACCGCGCGTTCATCAACCGGCTGCGCAACGAAGTGCCGGACTGGATTGAAAAGGGCTGGGTCACGCCGTCGGGCGAGGCCGCGATCATCGGCGACGCCGAGGCGCGGGCCGCCCAGGGTATTCATGTCATCCCCATTGCCCTGGCGGTAATCGGCGCGCTGACGCTGGGCGCCGGCGTCATTCTGTTTTTCGCCGCCAACTGGGACGAAATGCCCAAGATCACCAAGCTGATCGTGCTGTTCGGCTCCATGTGGATCGCCTACGCGATCGCGGGGCGCGGCCTTTCCGGGTCGGCGCGGGCCAGCGGCGTAATCGCCCATGCCATGCTGTTGCTGGGCGTCATCCTGTTCGGCGCCAACATTCATCTGATCGCGCAAATCTATCATATCGACGCCCATTACCCGAACGGCGTACTGATGTGGTCGCTGGGCGCGCTGGTGCTGGTCTGGGCGGTTCCGTCGCAGCCGGCCGCGGTGGCAGGCATCGCGCTGGCGACGTTGTGGAGCGGCATGGAGATCGTGGAATTCAGCCAGCAGGTGCATTGGCCATTCCTGGGCGTGTGGGCGCTGTTCGCGGCGCCGGCGCTGTACAGGGGTTGGAAATGGGCGACATGCGCGGCGCTGGTCTCGCTCGGCGTCTGGTGCTTTACGATCATCATCGACTGGCCATACGACGAGCGCGGGCAGAGCCTCTATCTGCTTCAGGTCTTTACGCTGCTGGGCGTGGCTGTTCATCTCGCTGGCCGGGCGATGCAGAACATTCCGCGCCTGGCCTCCCTGTCCACCGTGGTGCGCAGGACGGCCCTGATTGGCGCATTGTTCGCGGCGCATTTCTTCATCTATGTCGGCGTGCACGGGCTGCCCTGGTACAGCTGGACCGGCCGTGACTTCAATGCGGAAACCTGGGCGCGCGCGGCGGAGGCCGGTCCGGGCATCATCGCCTTTATCGCCGTCTTCGCCTTGGCCGCCCTCGCTTTGGCAGTCGAGCGTTATCGCCGGGTCGCCGCGGCCCACAGCCGGCGCGACATGGCCGGGATCGCGTTGGCGGGACTGGCCGCAGCGGTGATGCTGGCCAATCCCTTCATGCCGGGCCGATACGCCGATGCCGTGTTAATGTATGTCGCAATCAACGGCACGTTCTTCGCGGTGCTGGTCTGGATGGTTGTCGATGGCTATCGCAGCGGCGAGCGCTTCCAGGTCTATAGCGCCTTCGTCGCGTACGGGACCGGCATGCTCTCGGTCTATTTCATGGACTTCTTTACGCTGATGGAACGTTCGCTGGTCGTGATGGGTGGCGGCGCGGTGCTGATCGCCGGTGTCTACTTACTGGAACGCCAGCGCCGGCAAACGGACACCGCCAGGGCGGGAGGCGCGTCATGATGAAGAAATACCGGACATACATGCTGGCGCTGGTCGTCGTGCTGCAAACCGCGGCGCTGATGGGCATGGTGGCGATCAAGCACCGCACGCTTACCATGGGAACGCCCGTGGTGCTGGAGACCGAGCCGATCGATCCGCGTTCGCTGTTTCGTGGCGACTATGTGCGGCTGAACTATACGATCGGCAGCCTGGATTACGCCGATGTGGAAGGCGACAACGAATTCGAGCGGCATGACAAGGTTTACGTCATGCTGCGCAAGGACGAAAAGTTCTGGAAGGCGGTCTCGATCCATCATGAAACGCCGGCGCATGGCCCTGACTCGGTGGTAATCCGTGGCGAGGTCCAGTATTCCGGCATCTGGATCGGCGGCGAGAGCCGCGACGGCATCAATGTCCGCTACGGCATCGAGAACTATTTCGTGCCCGAGGGCGAAGGCATGGCGCTGGAGCGCCCGGCCGAGGGCGAGGAGGTATCGATCATGGTCGCCGTCGACGAGGCGGGCGCCAGCGCGATCAAGGCGGTGCTGGTGAACGATGAAGTGCGTTACGAGGAAAAATTATTCTGAACAAAGACCGGTCAGAACCCTTGACCTTGCGCCCGAGTGACAGTAAATGAAGCGCCTCTGCGACCCCATCGTCTAGAGGCCTAGGACACCGGCCTTTCACGCCGGCAACACGGGTTCGAATCCCGTTGGGGTCGCCACTTTTCCCTTTTTAGTTCAGTTAATTAGCTTCTCGGCGGGGCCAAATTGGCACCCGATTGGCACCCTAGCTATTTTGCGAGCGCATTATCGATGGCGTCGGCGGCCTTCGAATCATCGTTGTTGAACAGGTGTGAATAGACGCCGAGAGTCAGCGCCGGCGACGCATGACCAAGCCGGGTGCTGATCGAAACAATGTCCAGCCCCGCGGCAATCAGGGCCGATGCATGACTGTGACGCAGGGCATGGAACGTCACCTTGGGGAGTTTGCGGTTCTTGACGGCATCCCGCCAGCGATCCGAAATGCTGAAAGGGCTTGGCCAGTCACCTTCGAGATTGCCGAATACCGGCGCGTCGTCCGGAATCTGGCCAGCGCCGACCGCAAGGCGCAATTCAAGCTGCTGGCGGCGATGCACGCGAATCGCCTCGACGGTGACCTTTGGAAGGCTCACCGTCCGACGCCCAGCTTTCGTCTTGGGATCCTTGACCCTGAGCCCGGACGCTGTCTGTTCCAGGGAACGTTCTATGCGGACGGTCGCGGCGTCGAGATCAATATCGGACCATCGCAGCGCCGCAATCTCCCCGCGCCTGGCGCCCGTGCCGATGGCCAGTGCGACGATAGGATACAGCGAAAGCCCTTCGATCTTCTCCAGCATGTCGGCGATCTGGCCATCCGTGAGGATAGCGACCTTCGTCTGTTCGGCCCTCGGCGGCGTGATGATCGACGCGACGTTGCGCTCGACAATCTCGACGGCCGCGGCGTGCGACAGGGCGGTACGCAGCACGCCATGGGCGTGCCTTATTGTGCCCTTTGAAATGATGCCGGCGCTGATAAGGTTTTGATG
>DAOVHN010000763.1 GCA_030671915.1 Pseudomonadota bacterium | reverse complement strand
GCGTTCGGAACCAACCACATGCGCCCTGCCGCCAACCACCATGAACGGTGTATATTCGTAGCGCGCGTCCAGCGCCTGGGCATAGCCACGCCAGCGCCGGGTGAATTCCGGGTCGCCGAACGGGTCCTTCCAGCCGGAATAATCGTAGTAATCGATGTGGTATTCCAGCGCGATAACGTCGCCGCGCCCGGCCAGGTCGCGCAAAAAAGCCTCCGCCGGCGGGCAGGCCGGGCAGGCCTGGCTGGTGAACAGCTCCACCACCACCGGATCGCCGGTGCCGGCTCGGGCAGGTAGGGCATGCGCCAGCAAGGCGAGCGCAAACAGGATAATCGCCAGTTTTCTCATATACAAACGAGATTAATAGCGCGAGCGATCAACAGCGAATCAATAAACGGTGAGAGGCGGCGTTAAGCCTGCGGCAAGGCAATTGAAGACCCGGGCCACGAAGCCCGGGTTTCAGCATATTCAAACTGTGCTTACCCGCCCTTCGCCAGGTTCCTCAGCACATATTGCAGGATGCCGCCGTTGCGGTAGTAGTCCAGCTCGTCCAGCGTGTCGATGCGGCAGAGCAGCGATATGGTCTCGCTGGAGCCGTCGGCGCGGTTGATGGTGCAGGCCAGTTCCGAGCGGGGCTTCAGGCCCTCGGCGACGCCGGCGATGTCGAACAGCTCCGTGCCGTCGAGGCCCAGCGTCTTGCGGGTGGCGCCTCCGGTGAAGACCAGCGGCAGCACGCCCATGCCGACGAGGTTGGAGCGGTGGATGCGCTCGAAACTTTCCACGATTACCGCCTTCACACCGAGCAGCTTCGTGCCCTTTGCCGCCCAGTCGCGCGAGGAGCCGGTGCCGTATTCCTTGCCGCCGACGATGACCAGCGGCACGCCATCGTCCTTGTACTTCATCGCGGCGTCGTAGATCGGCATGATCTCGCCACTGGGCTGATGCCTGGTCACGCCGCCCTCGGTGCCCGGCGCCAGTTCGTTGCGGATGCGGATGTTGGCGAAGGTGCCGCGCATCATTACCTCGTGATTGCCGCGGCGTGAACCGTAGGAATTGAACTCGCTGGGGCGCACCTGATGGCCGGTGAGGTAGGCGCCTGCCGGGCCCTCTTCCTTGATCGCGCCGGCGGGCGAGATATGGTCGGTGGTCACCGAATCGCCGAGCATGGCCAGCGGCCGCGCCCCGGCAATGTCGGCAATGGGCGCCGGCTCGGCTTCCATGCCGTCGAAGAAGGGCGGGTAGCGGACATAGGTGCTGCCGGCTTCCCAGCCATAGGTCAGGCCCGCCGACGGCTTGATGGCGCGCCATTGTTCGGTGCCTTGCGTAACGTTGGCGTAACGCTTGCGGAACATCGCGGGCGTCAGCGCCTGGGCCAGAACCTCGTTGATTTCCGCGTTGGTCGGCCAGACGTCCCTCAGGTACACCGGTTCGCCATCCTTGCCCTTGCCCAGCGGTTCGCCCAGCAGGTCGCGGGTGATCGTCCCGGCCAGCGCGTAGGCGACCACCAGCGGCGGCGAGGCCAGATAGTTCAGCCGCACCTGGGCATGGATTCTGCCCTCGAAATT
>DAOVHN010000105.1 GCA_030671915.1 Pseudomonadota bacterium | reverse complement strand
TTCGTCACTGACATCGAATCCGATGTCGCGCCCAAGGGGCTGGACGAGGACACGATCCGTTTCATCTCCGCCAAGAAGGAAGAGCCCGAATGGATGCTCGAATGGCGGCTGAAGGCCTATCGCGCCTGGCTGGAGATGGAGGCGCCCGATTGGGCCAAGCTGGAGATCGCACCGATCGACTACCAGGATTCCTATTATTATTCCTCGCCCAAGCTGGGGGACGGCCCGAAGAGTCTCGACGAGGTCGATCCCAAGCTGCTGGAAACCTATGAAAAGCTGGGCATTCCGCTGAAAGAGCAGGAATGGCTGGCCGGCGTGGCGGTGGACGCGGTGTTCGACAGCGTCTCGGTCGCCACCACCTACAAGGCTAGGCTGGAGGACGAGGGGATCATCTTCTGCCCGATCTCCGAGGCCATCAAGAATCATCCCGATCTGGTGCGGAAATATATGGGTAGCGTGGTGCCCTATACGGACAATTTCTTCGCCACCCTGAACAGCGCGGTCTTCACCGACGGTTCCTTCGTCTACATCCCCAAGGGCGTGCGCAGCCCGATGGAGCTGAGCACCTATTTCCGCATCAACGCCCAGAACACCGGCCAGTTCGAGCGCACCCTGATCGTCGCCGAAGAGGGCTCCTATGTCAGCTATCTGGAAGGCTGCACGGCTCCCCAGCGCGACGAGAACCAGCTTCATGCGGCGGTCGTTGAATTGGTGGCGCTGGACGATGCCGAGATCAAATATTCCACCGTTCAGAACTGGTATCCGGGCGACGAGAACGGCGTCGGCGGCATCTATAATTTCGTCACCAAGCGCGCCCACTGTATCGGCGATAATTCCAAGGTCTCCTGGACCCAGGTCGAGACCGGCTCCGCGATCACCTGGAAATATCCCAGCTGTATCCTCAGCGGCGACAATTCGGTTGGCGAGTTCTATTCGGTCGCCATCACCAACAACTTCCAGCAGGCCGACACCGGCACCAAGATGATCCATCGGGGCCGGAATACGCGCTCGACGGTGATCTCCAAGGGCATCTCGGCGGGCCGCGCGGACAACACCTATCGTGGCCTGATCCGCATGCAGCCGAAGGCCGAGGGCGCGCGGAATTACAGTCAGTGCGACAGCTTGCTGATCGGCGATCGCTGCGGGGCACATACGGTGCCCTACATCGAATCGCGCAACCCGACGGCCAAGGTGGAGCACGAGGCCACCACCGCTAGAATCAGCGAGGACCAGCTCTTCTATTGCCGCCAGCGCGGCCTTTCCGAAGAGGAGGCGGTCTCGCTCATCGTCAACGGTTTCTGCAGGGAGGTCATGCAGCATCTCCCGATGGAATTCGCCGTCGAGGCGCAGAAATTGATCGGAATCAGTCTGGAAGGCAGCGTCGGCTGACGCGGCCTCCAAGCAACGGAGAGTTATCGAGAAATGGCATTGCTGGAAATCCGCAATCTGCATGTGAACGTCGAAGACAAGCCGATTCTTAAAGGCCTGAACCTCACCATAGACCGGGGCGAGGTGCACGCCATCATGGGCCCGAACGGCGCCGGCAAGAGCACGCTTTCATACGTGATCGCTGGGCGTTCTGGCTATGACGTGACCGACGGGCAGGTTCTGTTCAACGGCAAGGACATCCTGGAAATGGAAGTGGACGAGCGCGCTTGCGCCGGCCTGTTCCTGGCCTTCCAGTATCCGGTGGAAATCCCGGGCGTGACCAACACGACCTTCCTGAAGACGGCGCTGAATTCCGTACGCAGGGCGCGCGGTGAGAGCGCGCTGGACGCCATGCAATTTCTGAAATATGTGCGCGAGAAGGCGAAGCCGCTGGGCATCGGTGACGATATGCTGAAGCGTGCCGTCAATGTCGGTTTCTCGGGCGGCGAGAAAAAGCGCAACGAGGTGCTGCAGATGGCGGTGCTGGAACCGGTGATGGCTGTGCTGGACGAGACTGATTCCGGCCTCGATATCGACGCGCTGAAGATCGTGGCGGAAGGCGTAAACGCGCTACGCGGGCCGGAGAAATCAACGCTGATCATCACCCATTATCAGCGCCTGCTGGACTATATCGTGCCCGACCATGTCCATGTACTGGCCGACGGCCGCATCGTGAAGTCCGGCGGCAAGGAATTGGCGCTGGAGCTCGAGGCCAATGGCTATGCCGAGTTCACCGGCGCCGCGGCGGCCTGAGGAACGGGGTGGATATGGCACAGGACCAAAACATGGATTTCTCCCTCGCCGGCCCCTTCGACGAGGCCGCGCCGCGCCTGCCGGGCGCCGACCTGGCCTGGCTCGATGCGCTGCGCAGCCAGGGGATCGAGGCATTTCGGGCAAACGGGCTGCCGAATCGCAAGGTCGAGGCCTGGCGTTACACCAGCGTAAGCGCGCTGGAAAAGCAGAGCTTTGCGCCGCTGGCCGAACCCGTGCCGCTGGACGCCCTGCCGGAAGGCGCGGCGCTGGCGATCGACGGGGCCCGCCGGATTGTCTTCGTGAACGGGCGGCTGCGCGCCGATCTGTCCGACCTCGGCGACCTTCCCGAAGGCGTCGAGGCGTCGAGCCTGGCCGAGGCCCTCGGCGGCAAGGACGGCGATCTGGAAGAACTGATCGCCCCGGCTTCCAAGGAGCGCGATGGCGCGCTGGCTGCGCTGAACGACGCCTTCATGGAAGACGGGCTGGTGCTTCGCATTGCCGCCGGCGCCAGCGTGGATGCCCCGATCCATCTGATTTCCGTCGGCATGCCCGTCGAGGGGCAGGCGGTTGCCTTCCATCCCAGAAACCTGGTTGTCGCCGCCAAGGGCAGCCGGGCAACGTTGATCGAATCCCATATTGGCGTGGGCGAGGGGTCGTATTTCTCTAACTCGGTCACCGATATCCGGGTGGAGAAGGGGGCTACCCTGACCCATGCCAAGCTGCAGGACGAGGGGCCGAAGGCCTTCCATGTAGCGCTGGGCCGCGTGCGTATCGGCGACGAGGCGGTCTACGACAATTTCGTCCTGCATCGCGGGGCGGAACTGGCGCGCAACGAGGTC
Source organism: Pseudomonadota bacterium (assembly GCA_030671915.1). Lineage (GTDB taxonomy): Bacteria > Pseudomonadota > Alphaproteobacteria > UBA8366 > JADFVY01 > JADFVY01. Next base: position 4,628 of record DAOVHN010000105.1, on the reverse strand, counting down.
CATGCACGGATCGACGGCACGGGCGCCGAATGCCGGCTGAACGGGGCCTATCTGGGCGCCAACCGACAGCATATCGACAACACCACCGTGATCGAGCACAAGGCGCCGGGCAGCCGGTCCAGCGAGGTCTTCAAGGGCGCGCTGGACGGCCGTGCGCGCGGCGTGTTCCAGGGGCGCATCGTGGTGCATCGCGACGCGCAGCAGACCGACGGCCACCAGCTCAACAAGACGCTGCTGCTGGACCGCAACGCCGAGATGGATGCCAAGCCGGAGTTGGTAATCTACGCCGACGACGTGAAGTGCAGCCACGGCGCGACCATCGGCGAGTTGGACGAGACGGCGCTGTTCTACCTGCGCACCCGCGGCATCGACGAGGCAGCGGCGCGCGACATACTGGTCTCCGCCTTTCTGAACGAAGCGGTGGAGGAATTGCGCGATCCGGCCCTGGCCGACGCCTTCCGGGCGCGGATCGAGGGTTGGGTGGATGCGCGCCATAAAAGCGAAGGGGAGAGGGCGGGATGAATGCGACCGCTGAAGCAATTGTGAATCCGGTCTTCGATGTCGAGGCCGCCCGGCGGGATTTCCCGATCCTGACACGCGAAATCCACGGCAAGCCGCTGGTCTTCCTGGACAGCGCCGCCTCGGCGCAGAAGCCGCGCCAGGTGATCGACGCCGAGCGATATATCTATGAGAACGAATACGCCAACGTCCATCGCGGCATCCATTATCTCAGCCAGATCTGTACCGACCGGATGGAAGCCGCGCGCGAGAAAATCCGCGCATTCCTGAATGCGGCCAAAACCGGCGAGATCGTCTTTACCCGCAATGCGACCGAGTCGATCAACCTGGTCGCCGCGTCGTGGGGCCGGAAGTTCCTGAAGGCGGGCGACGAGATCATCCTGTCGGAAATGGAGCACCACTCCAATATCATCCCCTGGCAGTTCCTGCGCGACGAGCTGGGCGTGGTGCTGCGCATCGCGCCGGTAACCGACGATGGCGAGTTCCGCATGGATGCCTTCGCCGAGCTTCTGGGCGAGCGCACCAAACTGGTCGCCATCACCCATATGTCCAACGTGCTGGGCACCATCGTGCCGGTCGCCGACGTGGTGCGCATGGCCCATGACGCCGGCGCCAGGGTGCTGCTGGACGGGGCCCAGGCGGTCACGCATATCCCGGTGGACGTGCAGGCGCTGGATTGCGATTTCTATGTCTTCTCCGGCCACAAGCTCTATGGTCCGTCGGGTATCGGCGTGCTCTATGGCAAGGAAGAACTGCTGGAGGCCATGCCGCCCTATATGGGCGGTGGCGAGATGATCCGCGCCGTCACCTTCGAGAAGGCCGAATGGGCCGAGCTGCCCTACAAGTTCGAGGCCGGCACCCCGGCGATCGCGCAGGCCGTGGGGCTGGGCGCGGCGGTGGATTACATGACCGGGCTGGGGCTGGACGCCATCGGCGCCCATGAGGCCGATTTGCTGAATTACGCGACGCAGCGGCTTTCCTCGATCAAAGGGTTGAAAATCATTGGCACGGCGCCCGGCAAGTCCAGCGTCCTGTCCTTCACCATGGATTGCGCCCATCCGCACGATATCGGCACGCTGGTCGATCGCGCGGGCGTGGCGATTCGCGTCGGGCACCATTGCGCCCAGCCGCTGATGGACCGTATGTGCCTGGCGGCCACCGCGCGGGCCTCCTTCGGGCTGTACAATACGCGCGGCGAGGTCGATGTGCTGACCGAATCGCTGGAAGCGGTACAGGAGTTCTTCGGCTGATGTTCGACGATTTGAGAGAGCTGTATCAGGAAGTGATCCTGGACCATGGCAAGAGCCCGCGGAACTTCCGCGAGATCGACCATGCGAAGTATCACGCCCATGGCAACAACCCGATGTGCGGCGATCAGCTGGAGGTATTCGTCGAGACCGACGACGCCGGGAACATCACGGACGCCAGTTTCCTGGGCAAGGGATGCGCCATTTCCGTGGCCTCGGCCTCGTTGATGACCGAGATGCTGCGTGGCAAGAACATCGATGAGGCGCGCAAAATGTTCGAGGGCTTTCACGAAATGTGCACCACCGGCGACGACAATGCGCTGGCGGGCGTGGGGCAAGAAGACGCCGACCGGCTGCAGGTGCTGTCGGGGGTGAGCGAATTCCCGATGCGGGTCAAATGCGCGACGCTGGCCTGGCATACCATGAACGCGGCCACCAAGGGCGAGGCGGGAATCTCTACCGAGGACGAACGGGGTTGAAGGAAATGACGGAACATAGCCAGGACTTACGCGATTTCATGCCGGTCTCGCCATATGACGACGGCAAGGCGCGCGCCGGCGCGCCGTTGGCCGAGGGCGCGTCGGTGGCCGGCCGAGACGCGGTGATCGATGGGCTGCGCACCGTCTACGATCCGGAAATTCCGGTGGATATATACGAGTTGGGCCTGATCTATGGCGTGGAGATCGACGAGAAGGGCAATGTCGCGATCGACATGACCCTGACCGCCCCGGCCTGCCCGGTGGCAGGCGAAATGCCGAAATGGGCGGCCGATGCGGTGGCCGCCGTCGAGGGGGTTGGCGAGGTCGAGGTTTCGATGGTCTGGGACCCGCCCTGGTCGCCGGCGCGCATGTCCGATGACGCCAAAATGGCCCTGGACATGGGTTGATCGCGGCGGGATTATATTGGAGAGAAATTCGATGGAACGACCTAAATTAATGACCCTTACCGACGCTGCGGCCGAGCGCGTGAAAAAGCTGATGTCGATGAGCGACCAGCCGGTGCTTGGCGTGCGCGTGGGCATAACCCAGCAGGGCTGCTCAGGCATGAGCTACAAGATGGAATATGCCGAGGACGAGCGCCCGGGCGAGGAAGTGATCGAGGACAAGGGCGTTCGGATCTTCGTCGAGCCGACCGCGACAATGTTTCTTATTGGCTCGGAGATGGATTGGCTGGAAGATAAGCTGGAGTCCCGGTTCGTGTTCAACAATCCGAATGCCAAGGGCACCTGTGGCTGCGGGGAATCCTTCCACGTCTGATTTACGTGGTTGTTTTTGTGCGGCGCCGCGGATATGAACGTCCGCGGCGCATCTGCGAGTAAACTCGGTCTGGTCCAGCGGGCGAAACAATGCCGAAAATGACTTTCATAGAATCGGACGGCAACCGCGTCGAAGTAGACGCGCCGCTGGGCCTGTCGGTCCTGGAAATCGCCCACCGCCACGATTTAGACATCGAAGGCGCCTGCGGCGGCTCGCTGTCCTGTTCCACCTGCCATGTCATCGTCGATCCCGCCTGGTCCGGCAAGCTGCCGGAACCAACCGAGGAAGAGGAAGACATGCTCGACCTTGCCTTCGGCCTGACCCGCACTTCGCGCCTCTGCTGCCAGATCATCATCACCGAGGAACTGGACGGCATCACCGTCACCCTGCCGGAAGAGACGCATAATTTCTTGCTGGATTAATTGTCGGTTATTGCGGGCGGCTCTAACCGCCTGTTAATCATAAGACTGCTAGAACAACGCGGGTTCAACGATCCTGCCGGAAATCATGCGCGTCGTCTGCTGGGGCACATACGATCTGGGAAAACCCCGAAACCGCATTCTGCTGCGCGGCCTTCGCGAGGCGGGGGTGGAGCTTGTGGAAGTTCACAAGGATGTCTGGGGCGGGGTCGACGACAAGGGCCATATTGCGGGGGCCGGGCGCAAGCTGGTTCTGGTGTTCAAATGGCTGGCGGCCTATCCGGGATTGATCTGGCGCTATATGCGCACGCCCCGGCATGACGCGGTTTTTGTCGGCTATATGGGGCATCTCGACGTGCTGGTGCTGTGGCCCTTCGCGAAATTGCGCGGCGTCCCCGTGATCTGGGATGTTTTCCTGTCGCTTTACAACACGGTCGTCGAGGATCGCCGAATGATCGGGCGCGGCAATCCGCTGGCCTGGATGCTATATGTCTGGGAATGGCTCGCCTGCCGCGCCGCGTGGCGTGTGGTGATGGATACGGGCGCGCATGCGGATTACCTCGTCCGGCTTTACGGGATCGCGCCCGAAAAGACCGCAAGCGTTCTCGTCGGTGTCGAGGCGGAAGCCTTTCCGCCTTCCGCCGCCGGACAGCGCGATGGCGATGAATTGACCGTTCTGTTCTATGGCCAGTTCATACCGCTGCATGGGATCGAGTCCATCGTGCGCGCGGCGCAACTGGCGTATGGCGAACCAATCCGCTGGATCCTGATCGGCAGGGGCCAGGAGGTGGGTAATATCCGCCGGCTGCTGGCAGAAGCGCCTGCGAACGTCGAACGGATCGAATGGGTCGAATACCAGGAACTGCGCGACCAAATCGCGCGGGCCGATATCTGCCTCGGAATTTTTGGCGATACCGACAAGGCGGCCCGCGTGATACCCAACAAGGTCTTTCAGATCCTCTCGGCCGGCGCGCCGCTGATTACCAGCGATTCGCCGGCCATCCGAGAGCTGCTGTCGCCGGACATGCCGGGTGTGTATCTGGTTCCGCCCGGCGACCCGGACGCGCTGCTGGAGGTGGTGAGGTGCTTCAGGGAGACCCGGTCGAACTTGCCGGAACGCCCGCTTCACCGGGAGATTGCTGGGCGGATCATGCCGCTTGCGATCGGCGAGGATCTCCTGCGGGCGA
>DAOVHN010000360.1 GCA_030671915.1 Pseudomonadota bacterium | reverse complement strand
GACGGCCAGCAGGAACAGCGCATATTGCGCCCGCGCCGGGATGCGCCCCCAATGCAGCGGGCCGACCTGTTTCGAGCCGCGATACATGAAATAGTCGATCCCCGTGCTGACCCCGATGATCGTCAGCGTGGTGATGACCTGCGGGATCGAGGCCGCGACCTTGTAGACCGTGTTGGTGAAGTAGCCGTGATAGATGCCCAGGAACAGGATGTTCAGGACGCCGGCCGCGAACAGCGCGACCTGCGCCGCGTTGCCCGCCTTCACCCAGGATACGGTCGCCACCTTGTTGGCCCGGCGATACAGCATGAAGCTGAGCGCGGTTGTCAGGATCATGATGTTCACGGCCGTGTTCTTGGCCGGCATGATCCCCAGCGGGCCGAGATATTTGTGGTACGGGCCGCCCAGCGCCTTCAGCTCCTCGTTGGTCAGTACCAGCGTGTGCGGCGTGAACCAGACCAGGAAGGCGCCGACGATGACGATGGCCAGATATTTGACGTAGGGATAGTAACGTTGCGCGCCGTCGCTGCGCCCCATGCCGCACCACAGGTAATAGTTGGCCGACAGGAACAGCGTGCCGATCAGCACCGCCTGTATGATGAACAGCCAGGCGAAGATGCCACCCATCAGGGTGATGCCCATCTGCTGGCTGTAGGCGTAGATCTCGGCCGCCAGGTAATAGCCCGCGAAGGGCAGCGGCAGCAGCGCCGAGATGGCGATGAAGTTGGCGGTATAGCCCATCCAGTCGTAATGGGCGCGCTCCTCGGCCTTTCTCGCGCTGAGGAACTTGTAGGCCGCATAGGCGCCGACGATGGAGCCGCCGAAGGCCACGTTGGCGATGACGCGGTGCAGGTTGATCGGGTTCCACAGGAAGTTATGGATTGCGGCCCAGCTATCGCCGGTGAATACGCCGGCCGCATCGACGCCGGCGGGGCTCATCATGAAGGTGAGCCAGGCATTGGCCAGGAACATCAGCATTGTGCCGGCGGCGTTCAAACCAAGGCCGATCGAAAGATGCACCCATTTGCGGAAACCGCCCTGCAGCCAGTGCCAGCCATAATAATAGAGATAGAGGCAGGCGCTCTCGACGAAGAACAGGAGCGCGTAATAGAACATCGACTCCTTGAAGATGCCGGACATGTATTTCATCAGGTCAGGGGTAGAAGACCATCAGCGAAATCGCCAGCAGCCCGCCCAGGATGGCGGTCAGCGAATAGGCGGTGATGCTGACCTTGATGAACTCGTAGGCCATGTCGTCATAGCGCTTGTCGCGGGTGCCCATGCCGATGGCTTCGATGATGAAAACGAAAATCGGCACCGCCAGCACGAAAGCGGCGAACCACAAATGAAGCTGCGCCACCAGCCACACCGCGACGCGGCCGTTGACGCCCGCGATTTGCGGGTAATCGGCTTCGGTCAGAACCGGCGGAACGACCGTGCCGGGCGCCACAGCCTCCGCGGCCTGTTCGGTCTGCGCCAGCGCGCCGGCCTCGCCCCCCACGCCGCCCGGCAGCGCCACGAACAGCGCGGCGAGCAGTAACAGGCACAGGCCGTAAAGCGGAATTCGGTGTTTCATGATCGTTTGCCCGTCTCTAATGCGCATAGATGACCGTCAGGCCCTGGGCATGCATGATCGCGTAATCGACCGCCAGAAAGGCGAAGCCGAAGGCCACGAAGGCCACTGCGAATGGAATGACGTAATCCTTCATTTGCGATCCTCCCAAAGCGGCGGTCAGGCCGACAGAAACCACCAGAACAGCACGGCCACGCCGGCCGTGACGGCCGCGAACAGCACCGGCCCGGCCCATGTCGATCCAGCGTCCTTGCGCGTATTATCGTTCATTGCATCTACCTGCCAGCTACCTTGCCGTTGAATATTGACTTAACTCGGCGCCTTCTGTATTTTTCCGCCATGAAGTTAAAAAAGAAAAATATCGCCGATGCCGTAATCATCGCCGGGGGCGTTATTAACGCCATTGCGATTGTATTCATCCTTTATTACTTCGTTTTTTAGCGCCTTTGCCTTGTTGGGACGCCGGGCGGAATGACCGCCCGGCGCTTCCCGTTAGCGTTCATCCCTTCTTGCCCTCGCAAGCGCAAAGCTTGCGCAGATGGCCGACCAGCGCATCCACCTCCTCGTCCGAGATCGTCTTGCCCCAGGGCGGCATCATCGGCGACTTGCTGACCGACGGCCCGCCGTCGCGGATGACGTTGCGCATATCCGCGTCCGACAGCTTGTCCATCTCGGCCGCGTTGGTGAAGTTGCGCGGGCTGACGGGGAAGTCCTTGTAGACGTTCGGCCCGTCCCCCTTGCCTTCCAGCCCGTGGCACTGGGCGCAGTAGAATTTGTAGACTTTCTCGGCATCCACCTCCGCGGCTGCGGGGCCGGCGGCGACGAAGCCGAGGCAGGCGATCAGCGCTGCTATTGCTTTCAGTCTGGTCATATCCTGTTCTCCTTACTCGTCGTTCCGGTCACTTGAAATTCGCGACGTAGGCCGCGACGTTCTGCATGTCCTTCTCGCGGAGAATCCCCACGAAAACCGGCATCATCTTCACCGGCTTGAACACCTCGGGCTGCATCAGATAGGCGAGTATCCAGTCGGGGTTCAGCCGCGTGCCCGCGCCGACCAGCGTCGGGCCCATCAGGCCGCCGGTCAGCCCCTTCTTGCTCTCATACTGGTGGCAGCCGCTGCAGGGCATCTTCTTGGTGAAGATCAGCCGCCCCTTCGGGTTCTTCTTCGGCTTGACCTTGCCGGCCTCGACCGCATCGGACGTCAGCCCCATCAGGAATTCGGTGACGTTGGCCACATCGTCGCCCGAAAGCGCCGGGTGGTCGGCCGGATTTTTCTCGGTCAGCGAGTTGTAGGCCATGGGGCGGATCGGTTCCGGCTTCGCGAGCCAGGCCTGCAGCCATTCCTGCTGGAATTTGCTGCCGGCGTACCAGAGCTCCGGCCCCTTCTTGGCCAATTGGTCGTCGATGGTCTTTTCCTTCGCGGGGCCGTCGGTGTAATGGCAGTCCATGCAGCCGTTGCCCTTGAAGGTCTCTTCGCCGGCGGCCGCATCGGCGCGCGCCCCGCCCGGGACAAGCGCCAGGACCAATGCGCCCAGCAATGCCGTAAATATTGTTCGGGTCATTCTCGCTCTCCTTGTAGTCATTCCCTCATTCATTCCGCTGCCGCCTCCTGGCCGCCACCCGGCTGGCCCTCCATGCGGCCCGCGCGGCGCACCATCCACATCCCCAACCCGCCGGTCAGCACGACCGCCAGCAGGGTGTACAGGTAGACGCTGATCGGCGCGGGCGCCTCGAGCAGTACGTAATGCCAGGTGGATACGCTCATGACGATGCCGTGTTCGCCGTTCGATCCGTCCCAGGCATTGAGCGCCATCGGGATGAACTTGCCTTCGACGAACTGCACGTCGTTCTTGTCTTCGGTCAGCAGCGGACGCTTGATCACGACATGCCAGCGGCCGTCTTCCCACTTGGCGGTGGAGGCCACCTGCTGCTGTTCCTCGGGTTGCGCCTTGGGCGGGCGCGACCAGCCGCGCGCGATGCCTTCCTCGACGGCGTCCAGATCGGCCTTCCAGGTCCAGAGCTGCACCGGGCTGGAGGCGTTGCCGCGCATGAAATGCGGCTTCTTGGTGCCTTCCGGCGGCTTTGTCGGGAACTGCAGCGCCACCGCGTCGCGGAAGGTTTCCAGTG
>DAOVHN010000780.1 GCA_030671915.1 Pseudomonadota bacterium | reverse complement strand
GGTGGTCTGGTGGAAGCGCTGGCGCCGGCGCGAGCGCCGCTCGACCCAGATCAGCACCAGTACAAGCGAGAACATCACCGCCGCCATCTGCGCCGCCGCCGGCTCGTTGACGTCGAGCCAGACCCGGTAGATGCCGGTGGTGAAGGTATCGACGGCGAAATACTGCACCGTGCCGAAATCGGCCAGCGTCTCCATCAACGCCAGCGACAACCCTGCGACGATGGCCGGGCGCGCCATCGGCAGGGCGACGGTGACGAAGCTGCCCCAGCCGGTGCGGCCCAGTATGCGGCTGGCCTCCAGCAGACAGACTGACTGGCTGACGAAGGCGGCGCGGGTGAGCAGGTAGACATAGGGGTAGAAGACCAGGGTCATCATGGTCGCGGCGCCGCCGATGGTGCGGATGTCCGGGAACCAGTAATCGCGCGACGACCGCCAGCCGAAAAGATCGCGCAACGCGGTCTGCACCGGCCCGGCATATTCCAGCAGGTCGGTATAGACGAAGGCGATGACGTAGGCCGGCACGGCAAGCGGCAACAGTAGCGCCCATTCGAAAATCCCGCGCCCCGGGAACCGGCAGACAGATACGAGCCAGGCCGGCCCGATGCCGACAACCAGGACGCCGACCCCCACGCCCAGCGCCAGCAGCAGCGTGTTGAGCAGGTAGCCGGGCATCACGGTGGAAACCAGATGCGCCCAGACTCCCTCGTCCGAGCCCAGCGCCATCAGGGCGACGGCGACGATCGGGCTGGCAACGATCAGCGCCAGCAGCACGGCGCCGGCGGTCCAGGCATCGAAACGGGGCCGCCGCCAGCGGCGCACCCTGTCAAGTGGGCTTTCGATTTCCCCGATTACCGCCATGAGTGAATCCGGCGCCGGCATATGCCGGCCGGTTGCAGGGCGTCCACCCCCTCCCCAACCCCTCCCCCGCCAGCGGGAGAGGGGTTGGGGAGGGGGTGGGAACCCGGCGAAGCCGGGTCCGGTGCGCCCCTAAAAAAATAGCCAAACCAACCCATCAAGCGCATCCCCTACCGGTATCCCGCGCGGTCGTACAGCTTGATCGCCAGCGGCACCTGTTTGGCGACTTCCGCGAGCGGGGTTTCGTCGGCGTGGAAGCGGCCCCAGCTTTCGACCGCCGGATGCCAGGCGACGCCCGGCTTCACCGGATATTCGTAGTTTCTGGCGGCGTAATATTCCTGGGCCCAGTCGCCGCTGAGGAATTCCAGCAGCCTGACCGCCTCGTCGCGGTTTTTGGCATGCTTGGCGACACCGCCGCCGGAGATGTTGACATGGGTGCCGCGATCGTCCCGGTTGGGGAAGATCACGCCGATCGAGGCCGCCCATTCCTTCTGTACGGGCTCTGCCTCGTTGAACTGCATCTTGCCGATGTAATAGGTGTTGATCAGCGCAATATCGCATTCGCCCTGCCAGATCGCCTTGACCTGGGCGCGGTCGTTGCCTTGGGGCTTGCGGGCGAGATTGTCCTTCACCCCCTTGGCCCAGCCCTGCGCGATCTCCTCACCCTTGGCGACGATG
>DAOVHN010000044.1 GCA_030671915.1 Pseudomonadota bacterium | reverse complement strand
TACGCATCTGCAATCGGCGCAGCCGGTGACCTTCGGGCATCACCTGCTGGCCTACGCGGAAATGTTCGGCCGCGACCGGGGGCGGCGGACCGATTGCCGGAAACGGGTCAACGAAAGCCCGCTGGGAGCGGTGGCCCTGGCCGGCACATCCTTCCCGATCGACCGGAAGGCGACCGCCGCGGCACTGGGTTTCGCGGCGCCTATGGCGAATTCGCTGGATGCGGTATCGGCGCGCGATTTCGCCATGGAATTCCTGGCCGCGGCTTCGATCTGCGCCACCCACCTGTCGCGCTTCAACGAGGAAATCGTGATGTGGTGTTCGGCCCAGTTCGATTTTATAAGCCTGACCGATGCCTTCACCACGGGCTCATCGATCATGCCCCAGAAGCGCAATCCGGACGCCGCCGAACTGGCGCGCGCCAAGGCGGGCCGCGTGATCGGCGCCATGGTCGGGCTGATGGTGGTGATGAAGGGGCTGCCGCTGGCCTATGGCAAGGACATGCAGGAAGACAAGGAACCGGTATTCGACGCCGCCGATTCGCTGTGGCTGGCGATCGCCGCCACCGCCGGCATGGTGCGCGACATGACGGCCAATCGCGATTCCATGCGCGCCGCGCTGGAGCCCGGCTTCCCGACCGCCACCGATATCGCCGACTGGCTGGTGCGGGTGTTGGACATGCCATTCCGCCAGGCCCATCACGCCACCGGGCGCATCGTTTCGCTGGCCGAGGAAAAAGGCTGCCAGCTTGCCGACCTGCCGCTCGACGCCATGCGGGAAATCGAGGCCGGGATCACCGACGATATTTACAACGTCCTGTCGCCGGAGGCCTCGGCCGCCAGCCGCACCAGTCTGGGCGGCACCGCGCCGGACAATGTCAGAAAAGCCGCTGCGGCGGCAAGGAAGCGGTTCCCGTGACCCGTCGCCGCCTCCTCATGCTGTTGTCCGGCCTCGCCGCGGCCGCGGTGCTTTCCGCTTGCGGAAAAAAAGGCAGGCCCAAACCGCCCGACCCTGAAAAAAGCACATTTCCCAGGCAATATCCAAAACCGGAATGAACCATTTTCAATATATAAACGGCGAACTGCATGCCGAGGATATCCCGCTGGCCCGCATCGCCGAGGCGGTGGGCACGCCCTTCTATTGCTATTCGACGGCCACGCTGGAGCGCCATTACAAGGTCTTCGCGGAAGCCTTCGCCGACCAGCAGGCCACGATCTGCTATGCCCTGAAGGCGAACGCCAACCTGGGTGTGATCCGCACTTTCGCAGATCTGGGCTCGGGTGCCGACGTGGTATCGGAGGGCGAGCTGCGCAAGGCGCTGGCCGGCGGCATCCCGGCGGACAAGATCGTGTTCTCCGGCGTCGGCAAGACCAGATCCGAGCTGGCCTACGCGCTGGACTGCGGGATCATGCAGTTGAACGTCGAATCGCTGCCGGAACTGGAAGCGTTGAGCGAAATCGCAGTGTCCAAAGGCGTTACCGCCGATATCGCCATCCGCATCAACCCGGATGTGGATGCCAGGACGCACGAGAAAATTTCCACCGGCAAGAGCGAAAACAAGTTCGGAATCAATGCCTCGCAGGCGCCGGCCGCTTTCGCGCGCGCGGCGGAACTGCCGGGCGTCAACCCGGTGTCCGTCGCCGTTCATATCGGTTCGCAGCTGACCGACCTGGAGCCCTTCCGCATCGCCTTCGAGCGCGTGGCGGCGCTGGTCGGCGAGTTGCGCGGACTGGGACATGACATAAAGCGCGTCGATCTGGGCGGCGGGCTGGGCATCCCCTACCGGGAAGAGAAAATTCCGTTGCCGATCGATTATGCGGCGGTGGTCAAGAGCGCAGTCGGCAATCTCGGCTGCCGCCTGATGTTCGAACCGGGCCGGATGCTGGTCGGCAACGCCGGGATCCTGGTCAGCCGGGTAATATACGTAAAACAGGGCGGTACCCGACGGTTCGTGATCGTCGATGCGGCCATGAACGACCTGATGCGGCCCGCCATGTATGATGCCTGGCACGAGATCAAGCCGCTGAAACAGCCAGAAAACGGGGTGGCCATGGAGCCCGCCGACGTCGTGGGCCCGGCCTGCGAATCCAGCGATACCTTCGCGCGCCAACGGCCCCTTCCACCGGTTCGTGATGGCGATCTTATGGCAATTTTTACTGCTGGAGCGTATGGTGCGGTGATGGCCTCGACCTACAATGCGCGGCTTTTGGCGCCGGAAGTGCTGGTCAGGGGCCCGGAATGGTCGGTTGTCCGACCCCGTCCGAGCTATGACGAGATGCTGCGGGACGAAAGTCTGGCAAGCTGGCAGGGCGGGGGCTGACAGGCGCCGGAAGAATATTGATACGGACCGAAATGGACCAGAAACGGAACGATACATACTGGCTTTGGCGCGTGACCCTGTCTGGAGTCGCGCTTTATATGGAGCGCTTATGGCGCGCGTTCTGGCCGGTCTGGGTGATTATCGGGTCGTTTATTGCGTTCGCCCTGTTCGATCTGTTTTCCTGGCTGCCCGGATGGCTGCACGCGGTCATCCTGGCCCTTTTCGCCATCTCCCTGGTGGCCGTGCTGTGGATCAATCTGCAGCGGGTCCATTTCCCCCGTTACCGGGAATCGAGGCGGCGGCTGGAACAGGTCAATGCGCTGGCCCACAGGCCGCTCGAAGCGCTGGACGATCACGTCGCGGGAGGCGCCGAGGCCGACCCGGTTACGCGCGCCATGTGGCGCCGGCACCATGAACAACTGCGCCGCAAGCTCGGCAATTTGGAGGTCGGTCGCCCGAAACCGGGCATTCTGGCGCTGGACCGCTTTTCGCTGCGCTTCGCGGTCGGTTTGGCGCTGCTGTTGTCGATCGTCGAAGCCGGGGATTACTGGCAGGACCGCCTGGTGCGGGCCATGATCCCGACGGTCAGCGCCGGGCCGGCGCGCAATGCGACGCTGGATGCATGGCTGTCGCCGCCCGACTATACCGGACGCCCGCCGATCTATCTCGCCGGCGCCGGTAATAGCGGCCAGCTGGCGCCATCCGGCCGGATCGAGGTGCCGGAAGGCAGCCTTCTCGTCGCCCAGGTAAGCAATGCGGACGACATGCCGCGGATCGTGGCGCCGACCGCGGTGGGCAAGGATGGCGCCTTCGACGTAACGGCGGAGGACAGCTATCGGGCCCGTTATGCGCTGGCCGCGACCGGGCGTTTCGCTGTAGAGACCGGCGGGCGCGAGCTGGGAGCATGGGACATCGTGGTTATCCCCGACGAGAAACCAACGGTCGCTTTTCTGCAGCAGCCCGGCCAGACGCCGCTGGCCGCCCTGCGGATCGATTTCGAGGCGCATGACGATTACGGCCTGGCCAGTGTGACCGCAACTGCCCGCCGGCCCGGCGCCTCGCCGACCGACGAGACCATTACCTTCGATCTTCCACTGGCCGGGCTGAACGTGAAGGACTCGGCGGCCACTGGTTATCGGGATCTGACGCCTCACCCCTGGGCGGGGCTGGAGGTCCGGATTCAGCTTACAGCGCGTGACGGCCGGGGGCAGCAAGGGATGAGCGGCGCCATATCGGTGACCCTGCCAGAGCGGGCCTTCAATCATCCGGTTGCGCGCGCCGTTATCGAACAGCGCAAGAAACTTACCGCCGACCCCGGCGGCGCCCGCGATATGGTGGGCATGGAACTGATGCGCCTGGCGCGAGATGCCGATGCCTATGAGGAAGACTTCGTGGTCTTCATGGCGCTGATGGCGGCTAGCAGCCGGCTGAAAAACGACAGGGCCGGGGATTCGCTCGAATCGATCCAGAAGCTGTTGTGGGATACCGCTCTAAGGATCGAGGACGGCAAGTTGTCGCTGGCGGCGCGCGAGTTGCGCCGGTTGCAGCAGGAACTGATGGAGGCGCTGACCAGGGGCGCTTCCGATGAGGAGCTGGAGCGGCTGATGAACGAATTGCAGGCCGCGCTGGACGAACTGCTTGACGCCATGGCCAGGATGCAGCCGCAGAATCTTGAAAATATGCCGATGATGGATCCCAACGCCCTGACGATGAACAGGCAGGAACTGCAGAACCTGTTCGACCGCATGCGCGAACTGATGCGCAGCGGCGCCAAGGACGCGGCGCGTCAGATGCTCTCCCAGCTTCAGAACCTGATGGAAAACATGCAAACCGGCCAGATGCAGCAGGTTCCGCAGGAGTTCCGCGATGGCATGGAACAGCTGGATTTGCTGCAGGAACTGATGCAAGCGCAGCAGGAGCTCCTGGACCGCACCTATCAAGAAGCCATGCGGCGCGGCCAGCAGGGACAGCAGAACCAGCAGCAGGGCAACATGTCGGCGGATAAGGCGCTGCAGGAGGCCCTGCGCCACCAGCTTGGGGAAATCATGCGGCAGCTTGGCGAGATAACGGGCGATATCCCCCGGCCTTTCGGGCGCGCCGAGGGCGCGATGCGGCGCTCCACCAAGGCGCTGGAGGGCAACCGCCCGGGCGCGTCGGTACCGGCGCAAACCGAGGCCCTGGACCAGCTTCGCGAGGGCGCGCGCGCGGCGACCGAACAATTGATGAAGAAATTCGGCGGCGCGATGGCGGCGGCTGGACAAGGCGGCCCACAGGGACAGCAGCCGGGACAGCAGGATCCCTTCGGCCGGCGAACCCAAGGCAGCCAGGGCGCGGCCCAGACCGATGTTGAAATCCCCAGCGAGAGCGACGTGCAAAAAGCCCGCCGTATCCTGGAAGAACTGCGCCGGCGCGCCGGCGAACGCCAACGACCGCCGGTCGAGCGCGATTACATCGACAGGCTACTGAAACCATACTGATTTACGGCAGGACCGGATTATACCAAAGATCCTGGTGTGATATTGCCGATTGTTATTGTGCCGGCGGTTCGTCGCCCACGATATGGCCGCCTTTTTCGGAATTGGCAGGTGCGGGGTTAGCATCGACCTTGCCGACGTCCGCGGGTTGTTCGGTTATCTGGCCAGCCTTCTTAAGATCCTGCGGCGGCAACATGCGCTGCGCCAGCAGCAGCAATCCGGCAACGATGATAAAGATGGTAAGGACCTTGATCCAGAACCGGCTGCGCGGTTTTTGTTGCCGCGCGGCCGCCAGTCTGGCGCGCTGATCCTCGGTCAACCCGTCAGGGCCGGTTTCTTCGTCTTCCGGCGATTCGGCCTCATCCGGTTTTTCGGCCGTTTCCGATCCTTCCGCGTCGCCGTTGCTATCTTCCCGGTCGATGTCGCCGCGGGCGGACAGCACGGGTTCTGCCCGCTTCGCCGGCTGCCCGGCCTGCGGGGTTTCTCCCGGCGACACGTCGGCGGCAGGCCTGTCGGCCGTCGGCATGACCGGCGCCGGTTGTTCAACAGAGGGTGGAGGCTGTCCATCGGGCATCGCCCGCCAGACATGGCCACATTTTGAACAACGAACCTTCTTACCATCGGGGGTGAGCCGGGCCTCATCGACCCTGAATCGCGTCTTGCAGGATGGGCAGGAGATAATCATGCCGGTTGCACCGGGTTTTGTTTCATCTGTTAAAGCATTACCGTGTCTTCAGCATATCGTTGCAAACAGACAATGCTTTAATAAAGGTATAGTTTGCCGCTGCAATTCTGGCAAGAACCGCGCTTTACGGGGGAGTGGTTTCCGTGCGATGTTGTTTGGTGAATTGGGGTTCCGCGCAGACGGATACAGCAGCGTATTTTGACGGACAATCAACCATTTAACAACACCATCCGGTTTGAGAATGTAGGCATGCGCTACGGCACCGGGCCGGAAGTGCTGCGCGAAGTCACGTTCACGCTGAAACCGGGCTCGTTCCATTTTCTTACCGGGCGTAGCGGCGCGGGGAAATCGTCGCTGCTGAAGCTCATGTATCTGGCCCACAGGCCCAGCCGCGGCCTGGTGACCCTTTTCGACGAGGATATCGCGACATTGCCGCGCAAGCGGCTACCCTTCCTGCGGCGCAGGGTCGGGGTGGTCTTCCAGGAATTCCGGCTGCTGAACCATCTGTCGGCCTTTGACAATGTCGCGCTGCCGCTTCGGGTGGCCGGCGTCAAGGAGAGCACGATCCGCAAGCATGTCGACGAACTGTTGGCCTGGACCGGGCTGGGCGACCATATGGACGCCAGGCCGCCGACCCTTTCGGGCGGGCAACAGCAGCGCGTCGCCATCGCCCGTTCACTGATATCCCGGCCAGATCTTTTGCTGGCGGACGAGCCAACGGGCAATGTGGACGATGCCCTCGGCGTTCGCCTGCTTTACCTGTTCGAGGAGTTGAACCGGATGGGCACCACCGTCGTCATCGCCACCCACAGCGAAAACCTGGTGTCCCGCTTCAAGAAGCCGATCCTTCACCTGGAGGACGGTGTGCTGATTCACCATGACCGGGTAGAGGCGGGGGGCGGTACGGGCGACCCGCGGGATTCCCGAAAACCGTTCGGCCGCGGCAAAAGGCAATGATTCGCCGCCGTACGGATCTGCCCCTGTCTCGCGACCCTTCCGTGCGGCTGGTGCCCTGGATCATAGGGCTGATGACCTATCTGGCCTGCCTGATGCTGGCCGGATCGCTCTTGCTGTCGGAGCTGTTGGGGCAGTGGAGCAGCGGGCTCAGCGGCACGGTCACGGTGCAGGTGCTGCCGCGCGAACGGGAGCCGGCCAGGCTGCTGAATGAACGGGTCGACAAGCTGGTCCGGATACTGGAGCGGACCGACGGGATCGCCGGGGCGAAGGCCATTCCCCTGGAAGAAATTGCCGTGCTGCTGGAGCCTTGGCTTGGCGGGGCCGTGGCGCTCGATGCGCTGCCGTTGCCGCGGCTGATCGATGTGCGGCTGGACATGATCGACCCGCCGCCGATGGAAGAGTTGAAAACCATGCTGTCCAACGCTGATCCCGGTGCGCTGCTGGACGATCACGGCATCTGGCAGGACCAGCTTGCCGATCTGGTGGGCGCCCTCGAACTGGTCGCCGGATTCGTCGTGCTGCTGGTCGGACTGGCCACGGTCGGTATCGTCATCTTCGCCACGCGAAGCGGGATGGCCGCCCATCAGGATGTCGTCGAGGTTCTGCATCTGATCGGCGCGGAGGATGCCTATATCGCCCGCCAGTTCCAGAATCTGGCCCTGACGCAGGGACTGCATGGCGGGATAATAGGAATCGCCTTCGGGGCGGTAACGATCTGGGGTCTGGGTTATGCGGCAGACCATATCGACAGCGCGATCCTGCCGCAGGTCCAGCTCCTTGCCTGGCACTGGGTTGTGCTGGCGTCGCTGCCCGCGGCAACCGCGCTGATCGCCAGGTCGACGGCAAGGCGAACGGTAATGCGAAGCCTCAAGCGGATGGTATAAAGCCCTCGGGAAATTCTCCGGGACGACAGCCGGGAGCAGGGTTGACGATGTTCAGACGCAGGAAGGAAAAGAGAGGCCGCCTGGTTGCGATAGTTTTCGCGCTGGTCGCGGCGGGGTTCGGGGCCTGGATCTGGGGCCTCATCCTGTTCGTCGACCGGATCCCGGTTGCCGTGGAGGACGAAGAACGCCGCACCGACGCCATTATCGTGCTGACCGGCGGCACACTGCGCCTGGAAAAGGGATTCGAGCTGCTTTCCGCGAAGATGGCCGGCAAATTGCTGGTTTCGGGCGTCGATAAAGGCGTTCAGATGGAGGAAGTTCTGGGGGCCGCCGGGCTGACCCCGGACGAATTGGAATGCTGCGTTACTCTCGGCTACATGGCCGAGGACACAGGCAGTAACGCCATCGAAAGCGCGGTCTGGATTCGCTCGAACAAGGTCGCCTCGATAAGGCTGGTCACGTCGAGCTACCACATGCCGCGCAGCCTTCTGGAATTCCGCGCCACGGTTCCGGGCGCCGATATCGTCCCGCACCCGGTTTTTCCCCCGCATGTGATGGTCCAGGAATGGTGGGCGCGGCCCGGAACGGCAAGCCTTGTTATTGCCGAATATAACAAATACCTTCTCGCTGCCACGCGGCACTGGCTGCGCGGCATCGAAGGAGAATGACTGCATGCTGTTCGCCCGGAACCTTATCTTCAATGTCCTGTTCATATTCACCACCACGGTGCTGAGCCTGGCGTCCGCACCGTGGCTGCTGATGCCCTACAGGGCAGCGGTCTGGTTCAAGCAGATCTGGTTGCATATTGTTCTGCATTTGACGCGCTACGTCATCGGCATCGACTGGGAGGTGCGCGGCCACGAGAATATCCCGGACGGACCGGTCATATTCGCAGCCAAGCATCAGTCGGCCTGGGATACGCTGATGCTGGGCGTGGTGCATCCCTTTTGCGCCTTCGTTGTGAAGCAGGAACTCGTGCGGCTGCCGATCTGGGGATGGTACCTCTTGCGCTTGGGCAACATCCCGATTGACCGCTCCAAAGGACTCATTTCGCTTAGGAAAGTCGTGGAGGGCGCGCGAAAAATGGTTAAAAATGGCCGGCCCGTCCTGATTTTCCCTCAGGGTACGCGCACGCCTCCTGGTACCAAACGCCCCTATCTGCCGGGGGTCGCCGCCATCTACAAGGGGGCCAATGTACCGGTGGTCCCGGTCGCCTTGAATGCGGGCCTGTTCTGGCCGCGAAAGCTGATGCACAAGCAGCCCGGCGTCATCACGGTGGAGTATCTGGAGCCGATCGAACCGGGGCTGAGCCGCAGGGACTTCATGAAGGTGCTGGAGGAACGGATCGAGTCGGCGACCGCAAGGCTGGAGGCCGAGGCACTGGAACGATTCCCCTACCTGCCCCGGCTGTCGCCGGAAACCACCGGCCCCGGCCCGGACGACAAGCCCGCAAAAACCGACGCCCGGGCCGTTTGACCCTGTTTTCCCGAAGGTTTATGAATCCGGGGTGATTCCCGAGCGATTGAAGGGAGACGCCCGATGCCCACCGTAAGCGCCATCGCCCAGCAGATCTGGGACATGAAATACCGGTTCAAGGCGCCGGACGGAACGCCGCTGGACGAATCCATCGAGGATAGCTGGCAGCGGGTCGCCGGGGCGTTGGCGGAGGCCGAACAGGACCCGGCGGCCTGGGCCCAAACGTTTCGCGAGGCGCTGGAGGATTTTCGCTTCCTGCCGGCCGGCCGAATTCTGGCCGGGGCCGGCACGGGCCGCGACGTGACGCTGTTCAACTGTTTCGTCATGGGCGAAATCCCGGACGATATGACCGGCATTTTCGAACATCTGAAGGAAGCGGCGCTGACCCTGCAGCGGGGTGGCGGAATCGGCTACGATTTCTCGACCCTGCGGCCCCGGGGCGCGCCGGTCCATGGCGTCGGCGCCGACGCTTCCGGACCTCTCAGCTTCATGGATGTCTGGGACGCCATGTGCCGCACCATCATGAGCGCGGGTTACCGGCGCGGCGCGATGATGGGCACCCTGCGCTGCGACCATCCCGACATACGCGACTTCGTGCACGCCAAGGCGGAACCCGGCCGCCTGCGCATGTTCAACCTGTCGGTTCTTGTCACCGACGATTTCATGACCGCCGTGCGCGAAGATGCCGACTGGCCGCTGGTCTTCGGCGGCAAGACGTTCTCCACCCTGCGCGCCCGCGACCTGTGGAACGAAATCATGCGCGCGACCTACGATTACGCCGAGCCCGGCGTGATCTTCATAGACCGGATAAATTACTTTAATAATCTGCGCTACATCG
>DAOVHN010000164.1 GCA_030671915.1 Pseudomonadota bacterium | reverse complement strand
TGATGTGAGTTAGGGTAGAAGGGATGCTTCCTCTCTATGCACTGACGCTGGGCCTCAGCGCCCTGGTGATGTTCTTGGTGCAGCCGCTTTATGCGCGGCTGCCGCTGCCGTTGCTGGGCGGGGCGCCGGCCGTGTGGATCACGGCGATGCTGTTCTTTCAGGCGGCGCTGCTGGCGGGGTATCTCTATGCCCATCTGTCGGTGCGCCGGCTGGGGCTGAAGCGGCAATCGCTGCTGCATGGGGTATTACTGTTGCTGGCCTTCGTGGCGCTGCCCGTCGCGCTGCCGGAAGGCTGGGCGCCGCCGGCGGGCGGCATGCACGCGGGCTGGCAGGTCGGACTGATGGCGGTTGGCGTCGGGCTGCCTTTCTTCGCGGTGTCGGCCACCGCGCCGCTGCTGCAGCGCTGGTTCGTCCATGCCGGCCATGCACGGTCCGCCGATCCCTATTTCCTCTATAGCGCCAGCAATATCGGCAGCATCGCCGCGCTGATCGGCTATCCACTGCTGTTCGAACCGGCGATGCGGCTGGGCGAGCAGGGCCAGGTATGGACTGGCGGATATGCTTTGCTGGTCCTGCTGATCGGCTGGTGCGGCCTTATCCTGTGGCGGCGCTTCGTGGCCGAGCCGCCGGGTGCCGAGGGCGCGGAACTGGAACTGTCGTCCGATATCTCCTGGCGGCGGCGGGGCATGTGGGTGCTGCTGGCCTTCGCCCCGTCCAGCCTGATGCTTGGCGTCACCCTGCATCTTTCCACCGATGTTGCCGCCGTCCCGCTGCTGTGGGTGGTGCCGCTGGCGCTCTATCTGCTCAGCTTCGTGATCGTGTTCGCCCGCCGCCCCCTGCTGCCGCATCGCTGGATGCTGATTTTCCAGGTCCCCGTCCTGGTGTTGCTGGCCGCGACCATGTCCTGGAGCCACAATCTCCTGTGGGTCGAACTGCTGGTCCATCTCGAGGCCTTCTTCATCGCCGCCATGGTCTGCCATGGCGAGTTGGCGGCGCGGCGGCCCGCCGCACTTCATCTGACGGAGTTCTATCTGTGGATGTCGGTGGGCGGCGTGCTGGGCGGGATGTTCAACGCATTGCTGGCGCCGGTCCTGTTCGACAGCGTGCTGGAATACCCGATGATGGTCGTTCTGGTGGCGCTGCTGCGGCCGTGGCGCGCGGGCCGGGGGAGGCGGGATATCGCGCTGGACCTGGTCCTGCCAGGGCTGCTGGCGTTGCTGATGTGGCTGTCGAGCGGGCTGGCCGACGGCGGCTATGGCATTGCCATATCGATGGCGGTCTTCGCCGCGGCCGTTGGTTTAGCGCTTCTGCTCGCCTGGCGGGGCCGTCCGTTGCGCTTCGCCCTGGGGCTGGCCGTGTTGATGATAATGGCGCCTCTGGCCCTGAAGCAACAGGGTTTTGTCGGCCTTTGGGAGTCAGACACGATCCACAGTGAGCGCAGTTTCTTCGGCGTAAACCGGGTCACCGCGATGGAAACGCCGGTTCGCGCGCATATCCTGATTCACGGAACGACGGTGCATGGCGCGCAGAGCCAGGATGAAAACGCGCGGAAAACTCCGCTGACTTATTACCATCCCGACGGGCCGCTCGGACAGGTCTTCCAGGCTTTCCCTTTTTGGCGGTTCAACCGGGTGGGGGCGGTAGGGCTGGGCACGGGGGCGGCGGCTTGTTATGTGCGCCCGGGACAGAACTGGACTTTCTATGAGATCGACCCCGTGGTCGAGCGAATTGCCCGCGACGAGCGTTTCTTCACCTACCTGGCCGATTGCGCGCTGGAAGCCGATATCGTGATCGGCGACGCTCGGCTGTCGTTGCAAGCCGCGCCCGAAGGCAGCTTCGATCTGTTGATCCTGGACGCCTTTTCCTCCGACGCCATCCCGGTCCATCTGCTGACCCGGGAGGCCTTTGCGATGTACCGGCGCAAGCTGGCCCCGGGCGGCGTAATCATGGTTCATATCTCCAACCGGTATCTGGACCTGGAACCGGTACTGGGCCGCATAACCGTGGAGACCGGTTTTTTCGGCGTGACCCAGTATCATGATGAGGGAACAAACGAGGTCATGTTGCGCTATCCCTCGATCTGGGTGGTGATGGCGCGCAGCCCAGACGACATTATCGAGCTGGCGCCCGACCCGCGCTGGCAACCGCTGCGCGGCGCCAAGGCGGCCCTGTGGACGGATGATTACGTCAATATCGTCGGGGCGCTGCGGCGCGGCGGGGAAGGCGGCTAAAGTCTTATTCGGTCCGCTCCTCCGCGGACCAGGCGGCCTCGCGGAGGGATATGGTCGCGCCATCGGCTTCCAGTTTCAACTCCGGCCCCCCGTCCTCGATCCGGTCGAGGCGGATCAGCGCGATGCCCAGCCCGTCGCGGGACGAGCGCATTTCGCCGGCTTCCTTGCCGTCCAGCATCAGGGGGGTGCCGGGCGGCGGGGTGGCGCCCTCTATCGTGACCGGCATCAGGCGTTTCTTGATCAGGCCGCGATATTTCGTGCGTGCCGTCAGCTCCTGGCCCATATAGCAGCCCTTGTCCCAGTCGACGCCGTTCAGCGTGTCGAAATTGGCTTCCAGCAGGATGGTTTTGTCGACCACCATGTCCTTCGTGCCGTCCGGCAGGCCCAGGCCGATCCGCATGTCGTCGTATTCGTCCGGCGTAGCGGCGGCGAACCCCATGGGCTCCAGGATTTCTGCCACCCGCGCCGCGGGCAGGATTGCGCGGGCCCCGGCCACGGGCAGTCGCGGGTCCAAATAGACCGCGCCGCCTTCCATCGGGCGGCCCGCTCCGGCTTCTTGCGCCAGCCCCAGCGCGGTCGCCGTTCCCTCGCCCCACAGCGCGACGACCGCTAAATCGGCGGCGATGCCAAGATCGATTTGCGAGCGCAGCTTGTATTTGCTCAACCGCTTGCCGAAATCCATCAGCCGCTCGCCGCCCTCGCAATCCAGATGCAGGGTCTCGCCGACCTCGATCATGAAGAAGTCGTGCAGATATTTCCCCTGCGGGGTAAGGAACGCCGCCCAGATCGCACGCTCCGCGCCGGCGCGCGTGACGTCATTCGACACCAGCCCCTGCAGGAAATCACGCCGGTCGGCTCCGCCGACGGTAATAAGCCCGCGATGGGGAAGAATTGCATATGAAAGTTTCGGCATGTCTCTTGTTTTACCTGTTCGCCAGATTCCTCATCCAGATGGTGCCCGGTTGCCACCGCGGCAAGCCTGCGATTGTATCCTTCTGACCGGGTACGGGCCACCGTCGTGAATATTGGCATTCCCCTGGGCGGCCGGAAGGATTAACTTGTGCGCGCAAACCGTTATTCACCGAACCGGCAGATCGCTGCGATTGGCGAGGGGGGAAGACAGGCAATATGGCGGAACATTTCGATCTGGTAATCCGGGGCGGGACCTGCCTGACCCCGTCGGGGCGCGTTGAGGCCGATGTCGGCGTGCGCGGCGGGCGCGTGGCGGCGATCGGCCAGCTGGGGGGCGTGGACGCCGATCAGGTGCTCAAGGCGAAGGGCCAGCATGTGCTGCCGGGCGTGATCGATAGCCAGGTGCATTTTCGCGAACCGGGCAACGAGCATAAGGAAGATCTGGAAAGCGGCTCCCGGGCGGCAGTCCTGGGCGGCGTCACCGCGATCTTCGAGATGCCGAACACCAGCCCGTCGACGACCACCGGCAAGGCGCTGGAGGACAAGATCGACCGCGCCACCGGGCGGGCCTGGTGCGATTTTGCTTTTTTCGTCGGCGCCGCGAAGGAAAACGTCAACCGCTTGGCCGGGCTTGAGCAACTGCCCGGTTGCTGCGGCATCAAGATCTTCATGGGGTCGTCCACCGGCAACCTGCTGGTGCGCGACAAGCGCCTGCTGCGCGAGGTGTTGAAGCGCGGCCGGCGGCGCATCGCCGTCCATGCCGAGGACGAGGACCGGTTGGAGCAGCGTTTCGACTTAGCGCGCGACGGCAAGCAGCCCTATTGCCATCCTCTCTGGCGCGACGAACAGACGGCGATTCTGGCGACGCAAAAAATACTTGGACTGGTGCGCGAGACGGGGCGGCGCATTCACCTGCTGCATGTTACCACTCGTCAGGAAATGGCGCTGCTGGCCGATCACAAGGATCTGGTGACGGTCGAGGTGACACCCCAGCATCTGACTCTGGCCGCGCCTGACGCCTATGACCGGCTGGGCAGTCTGGCCCAGATGAACCCGCCGATCCGCGACGAGAAGCATCGCGACGGACTGTGGCAGGCGCTGGCCGACGGCGTCGTCGATGTGATCGGCTCCGACCACGCACCGCATACTCTGGAGGAAAAGGCCAAGCCCTATCCGGAAAGCCCGTCGGGCATGCCGGGCGTGCAGACTCTCGTGCCGGTGATGCTGGACCATGTGAACGAGGGGCGGCTGACGCTGGAACGTTTCGTCGACCTCACCTCCGCCGGCCCGGCCCGGATTTACAATATCGCCTGCAAGGGGCGCATCGCGCTGGGGTATGACGGGGATTTCACGCTCGTCGATCTCAAGGCGAAAAAGACTATCGAGAACAGCATGATGGCCAGCAAATGCGGCTGGACGCCGTTCGACGGCATGAAGGTAACCGGCTGGCCCACGGCCACCGTCATCCGCGGCAATATCGTCATGCGCGACGGCGAGGCCCAGGGTGCCCAGACCGGCCAGCCCGTGCGTTTCCACGACACCGGCGGCGGTTGATATCAACTGCCGTCGAAGCGGCCGGCTCTATTTCATCGCGATGTAGTTTTGTGCAGGTTCGGCCGCCGGCGCACGGGGCGATCCGGCCGCGATCCGGGCCTGGCCTCGGGTGAATCTCCCCCCGGCGGGAAAAAGAGGCAGGAAAGATGTATGAGAGGAGTATGCGCGGGGTATGGAAAGAGTACGCGAGGAGGAGCCGGGAGGAAGGAAAAGGATATGCAGTGAGTATGGAATGACACCCTCCACGTCGATCCTGGCAGCGAAACCGGCGGCCGACCAGGAGAAAGTCGGCCGCCGCCGGGGTCTGCGCTATCCGGCCACTCAGGCTTCAGCTATGCCGATGCCCAGCCGTTGGGCCACGCCGGTTCCGTATGCCGGATCGGCCTTGGCGAAATAGCCGATCTGCCGTCGGACGATGTCTTCCGGCACGCCCTGCATCGCGCCGGCGATGGTATCCATCAGGCGGTCCTGCTCGCCGGCGTCCATCAGGCGGAACAGGTTGCCCGCCTGGGTGAAATCGTCATTGCCCTCGCGATGATCGTAGCGATCCGCGGCGCCGTCTATCGCCAGCGGCGGCTCCTTGACGGACGGCTCCTCGACCGGCCCGCCGAAGCTGTTGGGCTGGTAATTGACCGCACCGTCGTTGTTGCCGTCGAACCGCATGGCCCCGTCGCGCTGGTAGTTGTGGACCGGGCAGCGGGCCGCGTTGACCGGCAGGGCCTGGTGGTTGGCGCCGATCCGGTAGCGCTGCGCGTCGCCATAGGACAGGATCCGCATCTGCAGCATCTTGTCCGGGCTGTGGCCGATTCCCGGAACCACATTGGCCGGCGAAAAGGCCGCCTGCTCGACCTCGGCGAAATAGTTCTCCGGGTTGCGGTTGAGTTCCAGCGTGCCGACCTCGATCAGGGGATAATCCGCATGCGGCCATACTTTGGTCAGGTCGAACGGGTTATACGGGGTCTTGTCCGCGTCGGCCTCCGGCATGATCTGGACCTTGAGCGTCCATTTCGGGAAATCGCCCCGTTCGATGGCCTCATGGAGGTCGCGCTGGTGGCTTTCCCGGTCCTCGCCGACGATGCGCGCCACCTCGTCATTGCTGTTGGCCTTGTGGCCCTGCTGGGTCTTGAAGTGGAACTTGACCCAGAAACGTTCGCCGTCGGCGTTGAGGAAACTGTATGTGTGTGAGCCGTAGCCGTTCACGTGCCGATAGGTCTTCGGCTGGCCGCGGTCGGACATCAGGATCGTGATCTGATGCAGCGCCTCGGGCGAATGCGACCAGAAGTCCCATTGCATCGTCGCATCGCGCAGATTGGTCCGGGGGTCGCGCTTCTGACTGTGGATGAAATCCATGAACATGTATGGATCGCGGATGAAGAACACAGGCGTGTTGTTAC
>DAOVHN010000385.1 GCA_030671915.1 Pseudomonadota bacterium | reverse complement strand
GCACAGCCTGGCACTGCTGGGCGTCGCGGCGCTTGGCGCGCGGGCGCCGGGCAGGCTGTTGACATTCAGCGCCATCGCGTTCGCCGCCGGGATCGTATTGTTCAGCGGCACCCTGTTCACCCGCGCGCTGACGGACCTCTACTGGGTATCGAAGGCGACACCGCTCGGCGGCCTGTCTTTCATCGCCGGCTGGCTGCTGCTGGCGGCATACGGGATTGTGGGGCGGCGGGACTGAGCGGGCCGACCACCGCTTCACGCGCGGATGGCGTCGGTCAGGGGGGCGTTCTGGCGGGCGATGCTGCTTTTCAGGCTGTCCAGGGTCATGTCGCCGCTTTTCACGAAGATCGTGAACATCATGTTGGTGTTGTTGAAGATCGTCTCGCCCACCGCGCGCGCATCGACGTCCGGTTTCACCCGGCCGTCCCTTTGCAGCCGGGCGATCAGGTCGCAGACCTGGGCGGTCAGGCATTCGTCGAGGCGGTTGTACTGGCGCCCGAAGCGGGTGTCGGGCTGGCGCGTCGTCAGCGCCATGGCGTTGCGCCACATGCCCTTGTCCAGATAGACCAGGGAGTGATCCAGGTAGATGGCGATGAGGCCGTTGACGGCCTGCTCCACGTCGCGGGGCGGGTCCGCGATCAACCCTTCGCCCGCATTCAGGATCTCGTTGACCTCCAGCGCGACGATGGCGACCAGCAAATCGCCCTTGGATTCGAAATAATTATAGACGGTGCCGACCGACACTTCGGCCCGCTCGGCGATCGCCTCGATGTGGCTGTCCTCGAAGCCGATATCGCGGAAATAATGTGCCGCCGCCTCGATGATGCGGCGTTCCCGGTCGGCTTTCTGGCGTTCTCTCAGCCCTGACATGACGGCTCCTTTCGAATAAAATGAATTGACTCAAGTTTGAAAGCAATTCATTTTTTCATTGGACATCCGGTCAACGCCCGTTCCAGAGGCGCGATCGGGCGACAGGAACAGGCTGACAGGGAGTAACCAAATGACCGCTTTCAACCGAAATATCGCCGGGGCCGCCATACTGGGCGCCGCCGCGGTGCTGGCCGCCGGCGCGGCCATTTCGCCGGTGGCCCAGGCCGCCGAGGAACTGAACGCGCTGGTCTGGTGCGACCATACCGACCCGGCGCTGATCGAACCCTTCGAGAAGAAGCACGGGGTCAAGGTCAATCTGAAGGAATATGAAGGCACAGGCGCCGCGCTGGCGATCATCGAGCAATCGCGCCCGGGCGACTGGGACGTGTTCGTGATCGACGGAGTCGACGTGCCGCGCGTCGCCGATGCCGGCCTGCTGGCCGAACTGCCGGCCGACCAGATGCCGCTGGACGATGTCTTCCCGGCCGTCCAGATGCGCGACGTGACCATCCGCGACGGCAAGATGTACGCGATCATGGAGAAATTCGGCTACAACGTGATCAGCTACAACAAGGCCAAGGTCGACCCGGCCGACATGCGCGACCTGAACACGCTGTGGTCCGACAAGTACAAGGGCCGCATCGCGGTCTACGACTATTACATCCCGCTGATGGACCTGGTTGCCCTGAAGATGGGCATGAAGCCCTCCGACATCACTGCCGACAAGCTGCCGGCGATGAAGGCAGAGCTGTTCAAGCTGAAGGAAAACTCGGTGATGGTGGGCGAGGTCGTGTCCTCCACCACCGCGCTGGCGACCGGCGAGGCCGACATCCTGATCGGCGGCGGCGAATGGGCCGTTGCGGTGATGCAGGCGGAAAACCCCGATCTCGACTGGGTCCTGCCCGACCAGGGCGGCATCCTGTGGAGCCAGTCGCTGGCCGTCTTCAAGGATTCCAAGAAGAAGGATCTGGCGATCGAGTTCGTCAAATATGTCATGAGCCCCGAGGGCCAGGCGCATCTCGCCACCTCATCCTGTTTCTGGGGCATGCCCGCCAACGCCAAGGCCGGCGCGGTGCTGACCGACGCCCAGAAAAAGGGCCTGCGCTGGGACGAGCAGGAGAAATTCCTGGCGAATTCGCACCGCTACTTCATTCCCGATGCCGAGCTGGATGGCCAGATGCTGGACGTCTGGACGGAATTCCTGCAGCACTGATCGGCCCCGGCCGAACTATCTGCGGATACGAGTCTGATGACAACTTCCCCCAGGTCCCGACGTGAAAGCGCCAGGGCCTGGGGATTTCTTTTTCCCGCGCTTGCCTGGACCGCGGCCTTTTTCGCCATGCCGCTGGCCATCATGGCGCTTTACAGCATTTGGCAGCGCGTGGGGATGAAGCTGGTCAGGGAGCCTTCCCTGGTCAATTACGAGAAGTTCTTCGCCAAGTCCTATCTTCTGCAGTCGCTGGTGAATTCCATCGAGGTGACGGCGATCGTCACCATCGTCAGCGTGCTGCTGGCCTATCCGCTGGCCTGGATCCTGGCCGAGAAGGTGCCGCCGCGCTGGCAGCGCCTGGCGCTGATCATGGCGATCCTGCCGTTCTGGACCTCCTATCTGGTGCGTTCCTATAGCTGGCTGCTGGTTCTGTCGGAGGGCGGAATCCTGTCCAACTGGCTGCTGGCGATGGGCATCACCGACGACCCGGTTTCCTTCGCCAACAATCGCGGCGCAGTGGTGGTCGGCTTCGTGCATTTCTTCGTCATGCTGTTGACGCTGACGATCTACGCCAACCTGGTGCAACTGCCGCCAAGTTACCGCAAGGCGGCGGCCGACCTGGGCGCCGGGCCGGTGCGCACCTTCATCCATGTGATCCTGCCGCTGACCCTGCCGGGCATCATGGTCGGCGCGTTCCTGACTTTCGTGCTGTGCATTGGCGACTACATCACGCCGCAGATCCTGGGCGGCAACCGCGAATTGCTGCTGCCCCAGACGATCATGCTGCAGATCGGACGGCGGTCGGACTTTCCGATGGCCTCGGCGCTGGCGATGGTCCTGATGCTGGTGGTGACCGTCGTTTACTTCGGCTTCGCCCGCTGGCTGAAGCTGGAGCGGATGTGATGCAAGGGACCGCCATGAGGGCGCTGCGCAACCTTCCGGCCATCGTCTATGCAGGGCTGATCTATGGCTTCATCTTCCTGCCGGTTGGCGTGCTGGTGCTGTTTTCCTTCCAGGAGGGCCGGCTTCCCATACCGCCCTTCAACGGGCCGTCGCTGAAATGGTACGAGGATATATTCGCCAACGCGCGGCTGATGGACGCCCTGTTGAATTCGGTCCTGGTGGCGGTGCTGTCTTCGGCCCTGGCGGTGCTGCTGGGCTTCATGGCGGCCCATGCGCTGGCCCGCCACCGGCTGCCCTTCGCGCGCGCCATTCAGGGGTTCGTGATGGCGCCGCTGACCGTCAGCTACCTGATTATCGCCATGGGACTGCTGATTACCTTCAACAGCCTCGGCATACCCAAATCGCTGCTGACGATCGGCATCGGCCATGTGGTGATCAACCTGCCGCTCTGTTTCGCGATCATTTACAGCCAGATGGGCGCGCACCAGGCCAATATCGAGCGCGCGGCCCGCGACCTGGGCGCCCGGGAATGGCAGGTGCTGGCGCTGGTCTCGGTGCCCATGCTGTGGCCGGCCCTGTTCGCCAGCTTC
>DAOVHN010000728.1 GCA_030671915.1 Pseudomonadota bacterium | reverse complement strand
GTGATGGAGACCAGCCCGGCCAGCGCGCCATTCAGCGCCATGGTGAGGTCGACCTTGCCGTAGACGAGCTGCGTCGTCAGCATTGCAACCACCACGCCCGCAGCCGCGGCCATGTTGGTGTTGACGAAGACGATCGACATCGCCGTCGCGTCGAGAGCAGAGCCCAGCGCGAGCTGAGAGCCGCCGTTGAAGCCGAACCAGCCGAGCCACAGGATGAAAGTGCCCAGCGTCGCCAGCGGCAGGTTCGCGCCCGGAATCGGGTTGACCCGGCCGCCGGGACCGTACTTGCCCCTGCGCGCTCCGAGTATGAGTGCGCCGGTCAGCGCCGCCCAACCGCCCACCGAATGGACGATGGTCGAGCCGGCGAAATCCGAGAAGCCCATTTCGGTGAGCCAGCCGCCGCCCCAGGTCCACGAACCCTGGATCGGATAGATGATGGCGGTGAGCACGACGATGAACACCATAAAGGGCCACAGTTTGATGCGCTCGGCCAGCGTGCCGGAGACGATCGAGGCCGTCGTGGCCACGAACACCATCTGGAAGAACCAGTCGGACATCACCGAGTACCCGTTCCCGACCACCGCGGCGACCATTTCCTCGGTCGCCTCGTCGGCGTTGATCAGCGCGGTTTCCGCTTCCGACGGGTTATAGAGGAAGCCGAAAGAGCCGATATAACCGCTGACATCGACATACATCAGGTTATAGCCGATCAGGTAGAACATGATCCCGGCGATCGAATAGAGGCCGATATTCTTCAGCAGGATGGTGGCGGTGTTCTTGGTGCGCACCAGGCCGGCCTCCAGCATGGCGAAGCCGGCAGCCATGAACATCACCAGGAAGCCCGTGACCAGGAACATGAAGGTGTTGAAGATGAAGGCCGTCTCGGCCGAGACCGCGGCCTGCGCCGGGCCGGCCAGCAGCGCCACCCCGGCCACGCCGGCCAGCGCCGACGGAAGTATCTTTTTCGAAAGACTCATGACAACCTCCTTAAAGCGCGTCCGCGCCGGTTTCGCCGGTGCGGATACGAACAGCTTGGGATACGTCCAGGACGAAGATCTTGCCGTCGCCGATCTTGCCGGTACTGGCGGAAGACTGGATCGATTCGACGACGCGGTCGGCCATGCCGTCGTCGACCGCCACCTCGACCTTCACCTTGGGCAGGAAATTCACGGCGTATTCGGCGCCGCGGTAGATTTCGGTCTGGCCTTTCTGGCGGCCGAACCCCTTGACTTCGCTGACGGTCAGGCCTTGCACGCCGAGTTCGGTCAGAGCTTCGCGCACGCCGTCGAGCTTGAATGGCTTGATGATCGCCACTACGAGTTTCATATCGGGACTCCCCATATGCCTTTGTTACAACCGGGCCCTGGCGGACCCGTCCGCGCCACCGGATGCGGCGCTTGATGCCTTTGCCTATTTCAACAAACGTGCCAAACTGGCGCGAGCCTGGATTAAGACACAATAACAACGAGATGCGGGGTATGTGGTGCTCCAACGAATACCGCCAGCTACCAAGTAATGCCTAATTACCAGGCAGATAAATTCATTAGCCTAATTATTGTGCAGTTGCCGCGAGGCGGTCTTTTTTCACTGGACCCAAGGGCTTCGGGAGGCGATTGTCATTTTATGGCAGCGGCGCAAAAGACCTCCGGGAATCCGGCCAAAGATGAGAT
>DAOVHN010000307.1 GCA_030671915.1 Pseudomonadota bacterium | reverse complement strand
GTCTTTCGTCCTTTCTGTCACTTACCACGGCCGCGGGGGGGTGGCGGGTTGTAATCGTCGACGCCGCCGACGAAATGAACCGGAACGCCGCCAACGCGCTGCTGAAAGGGCTCGAGGAACCGCCCGCCAAAACGCTGTTCCTGCTGCTCGGCCACGCGCCCGGGCGGCTTTTGCCGACCATCCGCTCGCGTTGCCGCATGCTAAACCTGTCGCCATTGCCGGAAGCAACGGTCGTCGAGCTGCTGGCGCGACACGCGCCGGACCTGCCGGCGGCGGACGCCCGGGACCTTGCGCGCCTGGCCCAGGGTAGCATCGGCGAGGCGTTGGCCCTGGCCAATGCCGGCGGGCTGGAGCTTTACCGGGAAATGATCAGGCTGTTTGCGCAACTTGACCGGCTGGACATCAAGGCCGTTCATGCCTTGGGAACAAAGATGGGGCGGGCCGGCGCCGACGAATCATTCCGGACGCTGGCCCGCCTGGTTGACCGCTGGCTGGCCGGCATGCTGCTGGACCAGGCCCGCGGCTCGATGGCGCCGGAGATCGTGGAAGGGGAAGGGGAGACCGCGCGGCGACTCTGGGCGCGTGGCGGCCTTGCGAACTGGCTTGAGGTGTGGGAAAAGGTGACCCGCCTGTTTTCGCAGGCCGATAGCGCCAATCTCGACCGCAAGCAGATCGTGATCAGCGCTTTTCTCACGATGGAAGCGGCCGCGCGCGGCTGATCCCGACATGTTTGCCCGAAGAGATTGACCGGAGAGCCGCAATGGCCGGTAACAAGACCTATTACATAACGACGCCGATCTATTACGTGAACGACGCGCCCCATATCGGCCACGCCTATACGACGCTGGCTTGCGACGTGCTGGCGCGTTTCAAGCGGCTGGACGGCTACGACGTGCATTTCCTGACCGGCACCGACGAGCATGGCCAGAAGGTCGAAAAGGCGGCCGATGCCGCCGGCGTGGACCCGCAGGCCTTCACCGACAGGGTATCGACGAATTTCCGCGAACTGGCCGTGGCCATGGGCTTCAGCAACGACGATTTCATCCGCACCACCGAGGAACGCCATAAGCGCTCTGCCCAGGCGATCTGGAAGGCGCTGGCCGACAACGGGCATATCAAACTGGGCAGCTATGCCGGCTGGTACGCGGTGCGCGACGAGGCCTTCTATACGGAATCGGAACTGGAAAAACTGCCTGACGGCACAAGGATTTCCAAGGCGTCCGGCGCCACGGTCGAATGGGTCGAGGAGCCAAGCTACTTCTTCGATCTGTCGAAGTGGCAGGACAAGCTGCTTGAGTTCTATGACAAAAACCCGGATTTTATCCTGCCGAAAACCCGCCGTAACGAGGTGATAAGCTTCGTGAAATCGGGACTGAAGGATCTGTCCGTCTCGCGCACCACCTTCAAATGGGGCATCCCGGTGCCGGGCGACGACGACCACATCATGTATGTCTGGCTCGATGCGCTGACCAACTATATCACCGCCGTCGGGCACCCGGACACCGAGTCCGACATGTATCGGCGCTACTGGCCGGCCGACCTGCATATGGTCGGCAAGGACATCCTGCGCTTCCACGCGGTCTACTGGCCGGCCTTCCTGATGGGGGCCGGGCTGGAGCCGCCGAAGCGGGTTTACGCCCATGGCTGGTGGACCAACGAGGGCCAGAAGATTTCCAAGTCGACGGGCAATGTCATCGAGCCCCATGCGCTGATCGAGCAATATGGCCTTGATCCGGTACGCTACTTCCTGCTGCGCGAGGTGCCCTTCGGCAATGACGGCGATTTCTCGCACCGGGCCATGGTCGGGCGCCTGAACGGCGATCTCGCCAACGATCTGGGCAATCTCTGCCAGCGCGTTCTGTCGATGATCGCCAAGAATTGTGGTGGCGCGGTTCCCGACCCGGCCGGGCGCGAGGACGCCAGCGACGATGCGCTGCTGGACCAGGCCGCGGCCACGCTGGGCCGGGTGCGCGAGGAACTGGACGTCCAGGCTTTCCACAATGCGTTGATCGCGATCTGGGAGGTCATTGGCAAGGCCAACCGCTATGTCGATGCCCAGGCCCCGTGGGCGCTGCGCAAGACCGATCCGGAACGCATGCAGGCCGTGCTCTACGCATTGGCCGAGACGATCCGGCGTATCGCGATCGTTGTGCAGCCCTTCATGCCGGGCGCGGCCTCAGCGATCCTCGACCAGCTGGCAATCGAGGCAAACCAACGCGTGCTAGCCAATATGGACAGCAAGAAACTGAAACCTGGAACCCCGTTGCCGAAACCGCAGCCTGTTTTCCCGCGTTATGTCGAGGAAGAAGAGGGGTAGGGTGCCGTCATGTTTCTGGTGGACAGCCACTGCCATCTCGATTTCCGCGACTTCGAAGGCGAACTGGACGATGTCGTGGCGCGCGCGCGCGACGCCGGTGTCGGCACGATGGTGACGATTTGCACCCATCTCAGCCGTTTCGACCGCGTCCGCGCCATCGCGGAGCGTTACGACAACATCTGGTGTTCCGCCGGCGTTCATCCGCACGAGGCAGACGGCGAGGGCGAGGCCGCGACGGTGGAGGCCCTGGTGGGGCTGGCCGCCGACCCGCTGGTGGTGGGAATCGGCGAGACAGGGTTGGATTACTATTACGAACACAGTTCGCGCGAGCGCCAGCAAGCCAGCTTTCGCAATCATATCGCCGCGGCGCGCGAGACCGGCCTGCCGCTGATCGTGCATACCCGCGACGCCGACGAGGATACGGCGGAAATCCTTGCCGAGGAATATCGGAAAGGCCCATTCACCGGCCTTCTTCATTGCTTCAGTACTTCTTCTTACATGGCTGAAAAAGCGCTGGAAATCGGGTTTTATATATCGCTGTCCGGGATCATCACCTTCAAGGCGGCCGAGGCCTTGCGCGAGACGGTTCGCGCGCTGCCGCTCGACCGCCTGCTGATTGAAACAGACGCGCCTTATCTGGCGCCCGTGCCAAAACGCGGCAAGCGCAACGAGCCGTCCTTCGTCGCCCATACCGGCGCCATGCTGGCGGAGTTGAAGCAGGTTGGCATGGATGAACTGGCGCGCGCCACGACGGACAATTTTTTCCGTATATTCGCCAAGGCGGAACGGCCTGGATGAGCGATCTGAAAGTTACGGTGCTGGGCTCCGGCGCGTCGGGCGGCGTGCCGCTGATCGGCAATAACTGGGGCGCTTGCGACCCGGACGAGCCCAGAAACCGTCGGCGGCGCTGCTCCATCCTGATCCAGTCGGACGAGACGACCCTGCTGGTGGACGCCTCGCCGGATTGCCGGTCCCAACTGCTGGATGCGGGGATCGATCGGCTCGACGCGGTAATTTTCACCCACGCCCATGCAGACCATATCCACGGCATCGACGACCTGCGCTGGGTCAATGTCGCCATGGAAGCGGTGATTCCGGCCTATGGCAACGAAATCACGCTGGAGCAAATCAATACCCGATTCGGCTATGTTTTCGCGCCGATGGACGAGAAGAAATCGCGAGGCTACTTCTACAAACCCTGTCTGGACCCGATACCGGTTCACGATGAGGCCCGGATCGGCGATCTGGATATCCGGTTCTTCACCCAGGACCATGGCTTCAGCAACACATTGGGCCTCAGGATCGGTGATTTCGCTTATTCGGTCGATGTCGTCGAACTGGATGAGGCAGCCTTCGGTGTTCTGGACGGCATCCAGACCTGGATCATCGGCTGCCTGGGACCGAGCCCGCATCCGACCCATGCGCATGTGGACAAGGTCATCGAATGGGTCGACAGGGTGCGACCGAAGCAGGCTTGGCTAACGCATATGAGCCATATGCTGGACTATCGGACTTTACAAGAAGGTCTTCCGGATCATATCAAACCCACTTATGACACTATGGTTATAGCGTCCTGAGTTAACTGTAGAATTTCGGCCATGGATTGATAGAAATATTGAGGCTCATGGTCACGTACTTTTCCATAATATACATTATGCGATTATCTGTGGCCAAGGCCGCGCAGGAAGACGCCACGGTGACCGCGAGAAAAAGGTACTCTGGCCGCCCCTGTCGACAGCCCACAAAAAAACCGCGCCGGCTGTCGCCTGGCGCGGTTTATATCTCTAACAGTATTCT
>DAOVHN010000496.1 GCA_030671915.1 Pseudomonadota bacterium | reverse complement strand
CGTGCCGAGCGCCACGTCGCCGTCGCCCATCTCCAGTATCCTGTCCATGACCGGGCGAACCTCGCGGCCGATCATTTCCTTCTCGTGCTGGAATTCCGGCGTATCGTCGATGCGGATTTGCCGCGCCAGGTAGATCGCCATGCGGGTCGTGCGCAGCCCCTTGGCGTTGGCCTCCGGCGTCGGGATGCCGAAGGCCTCGTGCGTGCTCTTCGTCGTCACGCTGACGGCGCCGCCGATCGCCGCCAGCGTCCCGCCATAGGAAACCAGCGCAGCGGCCTGGGCATCGTCGTAGGGCCAGGCGTCCATCCAATGCAGGGACGTGACCGGCGTAAAGACATCCGCATAGCCGGCTTTCACCAGATATTCCTGGACCAGTTCGCGGCAGGCCCGGATTGCGGCAGCGTCCTGGATCAGGTGCAGGGTCTGTCCCAGTTCCAGCCCATAGTCGCGCACGCCCTGGCCGACGGCCAGCAATGCATCCACGATACAGGTGACGATGGCGATGCAGGGCGGGATGTTGGTGCCGGTCAGGAAACCCGGCTGGCGGCGGTGCAACGTCACGCCCTTTTCCTGATAAAGCGCGGCCAGCCGGTCGAGATACTGGTAGTTCCGGATGCCGTCCTCGATGGAGAGATTCTTGGTGTAGGAAGTCGTGTAGGCTAGGCCGGAACCGAGATAGCCGGTAAAACCGGCGGCGAACCCGACCTCGCAGGTCAGCTTGGGCATGGAGGTTCCCGACAGAACGATGGTCGGCTTGTCGATCGAATCGATCAGTTTTCGCGCCATGCGCGGCCCGTAATTCACCATGGGGAAGCCGTTCAGCATGGACCGTCCGGCCTTTTCGGACTCCTCGATACCGGTCTGCGCGTTTTGCCATTGTTCGTTGCGGGTATAGCTGTCGGTCGTGGTCGGCACGACGTCGGCCATGCCGTCCCGGTCAAGCTGGCGCATCAGTTCAAGCTGCAGCTCCAGCGTCCCGAAGCCGCCGCGCGGCTGGGTCAGGCATTTGCCCTCGGCATCGGCCATGCGCATTACCGCCGACAGGTTCTTGTGCGCCGGCATGGCCTGGTGATAGGCGACGGCCTCATCGATATCGACCTCCGCGCCGGTCGGCCAGCGGGCCAGGTTTTCGCGCCGCATCGCCGCAAAAACATCGTCGTCGATCCGCGCCGTCGAAAAAGGCGGGCGGGTTCCCTCAGACTGCGCCGCGTCGCTCATTTTCGCCTCCCGTAATTCCGATCCCGTTCATCGCCATGGCGAAGGCAGCTTCCGGTTCGACCTCGGCCAGCAGGCCCACCGCGTAAAGCAGATAGTCCCGGTCTATGTACATCGCCGGTGCACGGGGCCTCAGCGAAGATTTGTCGCTGTCGTCGCCCAGCGCCGCCGACAGGATGCCGGCGGGCGCGGACGCATGGACCAGCGCACCGCCGGTGCCGATCAGCAGGGCGACGCCGGTCAGGTCCTTGCCTTGCTGCACGGTCACCGGGCCATAGGCGGTCTGGGCGATCCTCACATTGCCCGCATGCCGTTTCATCGCGATGGCGATGGCGGCGCGGGCCATGGCGCGGTCGACAGCCTGATCCTCGTTGTTATCGGGCAGGATTTCCACATTATCCTCTATGCGGGCGAGCCAGCTTTCGACCGCCGCTCCGTCCAGTTCCGCATCCTCGGCGATCCGGTCCAGGCCCGCCGTCTCGACGATGGTTCGAGCGTTGTGGCGCATGCCCAGATCGCCCTCGACCGTGCGCTTGTCATGGGGTTCCGGCAGGCCGTATTTCACCACTCCCTCGTTGACCGGTTCGCCGGCGGCGATGGAATGCACGTCCGTCGTGGCGCCGCCGATATCGATAACCACCAGCGGACCGAGGCCGGGTTGCACCGCCGTGCCTTCCGACAGCAGCTTCGCCCCCGCCATCACCGCGGCTGGCGTGGGCATCAGCACGGCATCGAACATTTCCGCCGCCCGGTCGATGCCCTTGGCGTGGACGATACGGTCAATGAAGACCTGGCGGATCGCCTCGCGCGCGGGGTCGATATTTAGTTCCTGGAAGGCCGGCATGACATTGCCCGCGACCGTTACCGGCTTACCCGCCGCCTCGAACAGCGCGCGAATCTCATCGGCGGCATTGCGGTTGCCCGCGGCGATCACCGGGCAGTCGAGCGGGCCGTCCCCCAACAGGCGCGCGTTATGCAGGATGACCTCGCTGTTGCCGCCGTCGGTGCCGCCGCTCAGCAACAGCACGTCCGGGGCCAACGCGACGATTCCTTCCAGGTCGGCGTTCGTCAGGCGATAGGCGTAGCTGCCCACCAGCCGGGCGCCGGCGCCCAGCGCCGCCTGCCGCGCGGCCTCGGCGGTTAGCTCCTTGACCAGGCCCACCGTCACCATGCGCAGGCCCCCGGCCGCGCTGCTCGACGCCAGGCGATATTTGAAGTCGGGCAGCCCGCCCAAATGGCCGGAAAGATCGTCCAGCGCGGCCTGCATCCCGACGGTGATATCGTCAGTCACGGTGGACGTCCCTTGCCCGGCCGCCATGATCACGCCCGCCGCCAGGTCGACAGCACGCAGTTTGGTGTAGGTGCTGCCGAAATCGATCAGCAGCGCCATGTCCGTGGGCCTGTTCATTCCGCGATCCGCCCGCCCTCGGCGCGCGCCGCGAAATCGGCATTCAGCTTTTCGACCACGTCGTCGGTGCGCGTGTTGGGCGGGAAGGCCCGGTCGAAACCCATCTCCAGAAAGCGTTGCTCCACATCCGCCCAGTCCTGCTTGCCGCCCACCAGAT
>DAOVHN010000173.1 GCA_030671915.1 Pseudomonadota bacterium | reverse complement strand
CTTGCGGCATTGCGGCGACAGCCAGAGATGAAAAAGTGTGCGCATGGCCGCAGTTATATCCGCAACCACGGCCCGCGCGCCACCGGTAAGTTATCTCCGGATCGGCCGGTCAGGCTGTCTTCGCGGTGTCGCTTGCCGCCGAGACGGGATGTTCCAGCCGGTTCAGCATTTCCTTCGGCACGACCTGCCAGAAACTCCCCTTCTCGGTATCCCAGTTCCGCAAGATGCGGTCGGCCCAGCGCGACTGGGTCTCTTCGGCATGGCGTTCGACAAGCGCCCGGCACTGCTCTTCCCAATGGCCGGCCTCGATGCGCTGCCAGACCACGGAGTCAGGATTGACGCGGATTTCGAAATCCTCCTGTGCGTCGTAGACGAAGGCCATGCCGCCCGTCATGCCGGCCGCGAAATTGTCGCCGACCGGCCCCAGAATCACGGCCGTGCCGGCGGTCATATATTCGCAACCGTTGGAACCGCAGCCCTCGACCACCGTGGCGGCGCCGGAATTGCGCACGGCAAAACGTTCGCCCGCCTGTCCGGCCGCGAACAGGCTGCCGGCCGTCGCGCCATAAAGCACGGTATTGCCGATGATGGTGTTCTCGTTCGATACCAGAGGGCTGGATACCATCGTCCGGACCACGATCTCGCCGCCCGACAGGCCCTTACCGACATAGTCGTTGGCGTCGCCGAAGACCACCAGCTTCATGCCCTGCACGGTCCAGGCGCCCAGCGACTGGCCGGCCGACCCGCGCAGCCGCACGGTCAGATGGCCGGGGTTCAGCCCGGTCATGCCGAACTGGCGGGTGATCTTCGAACTCATCTTGGTGCCCACCGCACGATCCGTATTCCGGACGTTGTAGGTAAGCTGCATCTTTTCGCCCGCCTCGAACAGTGGGCCCGCATCGGCGATCA
Organism: Pseudomonadota bacterium; assembly: GCA_030671915.1. Taxonomy (GTDB): domain Bacteria; phylum Pseudomonadota; class Alphaproteobacteria; order UBA8366; family JADFVY01; genus JADFVY01. Next base: position 5,005 of record DAOVHN010000173.1, on the reverse strand, counting down.
TCTGCGCGTCCAGCGACTCCGGCACCTCGTTGCGGCCCTTCAGCGAGAAATAGCTGGGATGGCCGCCGGTATCCGATTGCACCAGCAGTGGGTTCAAATCCAGGTCGTCCAGATGTTCAGATCCGCGGCTGACCTGGGTCAGCAAGTCGGTCCGGCCGATCACCTCGTTGATCGAGCGGGCGCCCAGCGAGGCCAGGATTTCACGAACCTCCTCTGCCAGGAAGCTGAACAGGTTGACCACCTTCTCCGGCGTGCCGGTGAATCTCTCGCGCAGTTCGGGCTTCTGGGTGCAGACGCCGACCGGGCATTTGTTGGTGTGGCACTGGCGCACCATGATGCAGCCCATAGCCACCAAAGAGCCGGTGCCGACGCCATATTCCTCGGCGCCCAGGATCGCGGCGATCACCACGTCGCGGCCGGTCTTGATGCCGCCGTCGGTGCGCAGCCGAACGCGGTGGCGCAGGCGGTTCAGGGTCAACACCTGATGCACCTCGGTCAGGCCCATCTCCCACGGCAGGCCGGCATATTTAACCGACGTCTGCGGCGAGGCGCCGGTGCCGCCGTTATGTCCGGATATCAGGATAATGTCGGCGTTGGCCTTGGCGACGCCGGCGGCGATGGTGCCGATGCCGGACCGCGACACCAGCTTCACGCACACCTTCGCCTCCGGGTTGATCTGCTTCAGATCGTAGATCAACTGTGCCAGATCCTCGATCGAATAGATGTCGTGATGCGGCGGCGGCGAGATCAGCATCACGCCCTCGGTGGAATGTCGCAGCCGGGCGATCATCTCGGTCACCTTGAAACCGGGAAGCTGCCCGCCTTCGCCGGGCTTGGCGCCCTGGGCTACCTTGATCTCGATTTCGCGGCACATGTTCAGATATTCGGCCGTTACGCCGAAACGGCCCGACGCCACCTGCTTGATCGCCGAATTGGGATTGTCGCCGTTGGCATTCGGCTTGTAGCGCGCCGGGTCTTCGCCGCCCTCGCCGGAATCCGACTTGGCGCCGATCCTGTTCATGGCGATATTCAGCGTGCCGTGCGCCTCGGGGCTCAGCGCGCCCAGCGACATGGCCGGGGTCACGAAGCGCTTGCGAATCTCGGTGATCGACTCGACCTCGCCCTCGGCCAGCGGCGCGCCCGTGGGATGGAAGTCCAGCAGGTCGCGCAGATGGATCGGCGGCAGGGCGTGCAGCTGTTCGCAATATTGCCTGTAGGTGCCGTAAGAATCGCTGGCCACGGCGCGCTGCAGCGTATGGATGGCGTTGCCCTCCCAGCTATGCGGCTCGCCTCCCCGGCGATAGCGGTAATAGCCGCCGACCGGCAGCGTCACGGCGTCCTCCTGGAAGCCACGCGCATGCTGGGTCGTGATCTTTCGCTGGATACCGTGCAGGCCGATGCCGGAAATCCGGCTGGGCAAGCCTGGGAAGAACTCGGCGACCAGCGAGCGGCTCAGCCCCACTGCCTCGAAATTGTATCCGCCGCGATAGGAGCTGATGACCGCGATGCCCATTTTGGACATCACCTTCAAGAGTCCGTCATCGGTGGCCTTCTTGTAATTCCTCAGCGCCGTATCGAGCGTCATGTCGCGGAACAGGCCGCGGCGATGCCGGTCGGCGACCGCCGCCTGCGCCAGCCACGGGTTGACCGTCGTCGCGCCGACGCCCACCAACACCGCGAAATAATGCACGTCCAGGCATTCGGCGCTGCGCACATTGATCGAAGTAAAGGTGCGCAGCTCGCGGCGCACCAGATGCGTATGCACGCCACCGGTGGCCAGGATCATCGGCAGCGGCGCCTGATCCGGTCCCATGGCCTTGTCGCTAAGGATAACGTGGGTGCAGCCGCCCCGCACCGCGTCCTCGGCCTCGCGCTGGATGCGGTTCAGCGCATCCGCCATGGCGGACGGGCCGGCCATTGGGTCGAAGGTGCAGTCGATCTCGACCGCGGTCTTGCCCATATGCTTGCGGATCGCCTCGAATTCGCCGTTCAGCAGCACCGGCGACGGCAGCTGGATAATATCCAGCTGGCTCTCGTCCTCGTCCAGCACGTTGCCCAGGTTGCCCAGGCGGGTCGCCAGCGTCATGACCTGGCGTTCGCGCAGCGAATCGATCGGCGGGTTGGTCACCTGGCTGAAATTCTGGCGGAAGAAATGATGCACGCCGCGATAGGCGTCGGACAGCACGGCGATCGGCGTGTCGTCGCCCATCGACCCGATCGCCTCCTTGACGTCCTCGACCATCGGATGCAGCAGCAGTTCCACATCCTCCATCGACCAGCCGACCGATACGGCACGGCGCATCGCCTCTTCCGGCGACAGGCCGTCAGCCTTCTCCACAGCCCTGTCGACCAGTTTCTCCAGCCGCTTGATATGCTTGCCCCAGCGGCCGTAGGGGCGCTGGGCCGCCACGCGGTCCTTCATATCCCGGTCGTGATACACCCTGCCTTCCCGCAGATCGACGCCAATCATCTGGCCCGGGCCTAGCCGGCCCTTCTCGACGATGTCCCTCTCGTCGACATAGACCATGCCGGTTTCCGATCCGGCCAGCAGCAGCCCGTCGCGTGTCACTGTATAGCGCAGCGGCCGCAGCCCGTTGCGGTCCAGGCCCGCCAGCACCCAGCTTCCGCCAAAGGCGCAGATCGCCGCCGGGCCGTCCCAGGGCTCCATCACCGCGCTGGCATAGGTATAGAACTCGCGGTGCGCTTCCGGGATGCTCTTGCTGTTCGACCAGGCCTCCGGGATCATCAGCGCTTTGACGGTCGGCAGGTCGCGCCCGGCATGGCCCAGCACCTCGAACACCGCGTCCAGCGCCGACGAATCCGAGCTGCCGTTCTGGATGATCGGCTTCAGGTCGTCGACATGCTCGCCGAAGGCGGGATCGTCCAGCCGCGTCTCATGGCTTTTCATCCAGTTGACGTTGCCCAAAAGCGTGTTGATCTCGCCGTTATGGGCCAGCACGCGGAACGGCTGGGCCAGCTTCCAGGTCGGGAAGGTGTTGGTCGAATAGCGCTGGTGATAGATCGCGAAGTTTGACACGAAGCGATCGTCCAGCAGGTCCGGGTAAAAGGCCGTCAGCTGTTCGGCCAGGAACATGCCCTTGTAGATGACCGACCGGCAGCTCAGCGAGCAGATATAGAAATCGGTGATGTTTTCCAGCAGCACCGCCTTCTCGATGCGCCGGCGAATCACGTACAGATCGACCTCGAACTGCGCGTCGTCCACATGGCGCTCGTTGGAGATCATGATCTGCTCGATCTCCGGCCGGGTGGCGTTCGCTTTCTCGCCGATGACCTCGACATTCACCGGCACCTGCCGCCAGCCATAGATACTGTGGCCGAAGCGGATGATCTCGGACTCCACGATCGACCGGCAGCGCTCCTGCGCGGCGAGATCGGTTCGCGGCAGGAAAACCACGCCGACAGCCAGCCGGCCCTTGTCCGGCTCGTGGCCGGTGCGACGGATATGCTCCTTGAAGAAATCCTGCGGAATCTGGACGTGGATGCCGGCGCCGTCGCCGGTCTTGCCGTCGGCATCGACCGCGCCGCGATGCCAGACCGCCTTCAGCGCCTCGATGCCGGCCAGCACCACGTCGCGTCGCGGCTTGCCGTCGATGGCGGCCACCAGGCCGACGCCGCAGGCATCATGCTCCTGCGAGGGATGGTAGGCATGCGCCGCCGTCAGTTTCGCCGCATTTTCGGTCCAGGATTTGATGAAATCGCTCATATCGATATCCCTTCGGCTCGCTCAGGAGGCGATGGTCATTGACTGGCCCTGGTGCAATTGCAGCCAGGTATGGATGCCGTTCGCCGCGTCGCGCCCGTCGCGCACCGCCCAGACGACCAGGCTGGCGCCGCGCACGATGTCGCCGGCCGCGAATACGCCTTCCAGCGGCGTCATCAAGGTCAGCGGGCTGGTCTTCACCGTGCCCCAGCGGGTCACCGGCAGGTCTTTCTCGCCGAACAGGGTGGGCAGGTCCTCCGGGTCGAAGCCCAGGGCGCAGATCACCAGGTCGGCGTCGATGTTATGCGCCGAATCCTCGATGACCTCCGGCGTCTGGCGGCCGGAGGAATCGGGCGCGCCCAGCCGCATCCGTTCGGCCCGCACCGCGCGGACCGACGTATCGCCCAGGAAGGCGACCGGCTGGGTCAACCAGACGAACTCGACGCCTTCCTCCTCGGCGTGGGTCACTTCGCGCATCGAGCCGGGCATGTTTTCGCGGTCGCGGCGATAGAGGCATTTCACTGCCCTCGCCCCTTGGCGCTGGGCCGTGCGGACGCAGTCCATGGCGGTGTCGCCGCCGCCGATCACCACGACATTCTTGCCCACTGCGTTTAGCCGGCCGGAGTCATAATCCGGCACGTTGTCGCCCAGGCCCTTGCGGTTGCTGGCGGTCAGATACTCCAGCGCCGGGACGATGCCGTCCAGTCCGGAACCCGGCGCATGCAGTTCTCTCGCGCGATAGACGCCGGTGGCGATCAGCACCGCGTTGTGCCGCTTGCGCAGCTCGGCCAGCGAGGCGTCGCGGCCGACTTCGAAATTGGTGTGGAAGATGACGCCGCCCTCGGCGATCAGCTTGCCGCGCCGCTCGACGACGTCCTTTTCCAGCTTGAAGCTGGGGATGCCGTACATCATCAGTCCGCCGACGCGGTCGTAACGGTCGTAGACATGAACCTGATAGCCTTGGTGGCGCAGTTGCTCGGCGGCCGACATGCCGGCCGGGCCGGCGCCGATGATGCCGACCGATTCCTTGCGCTCCACCGACGGGCTGGCCGGTTTCACCCAGCCCTTCTCCCATGCCGTATCGGTAATGTATTTTTCGACCGAACCGATGGTCACCGCACCGTGGCCGGACTGCTCGATGACGCAGTTACCCTCGCACAGACGGTCCTGCGGGCAGATGCGGCCGCAGATTTCCGGCATGTTGCTGGTGGCCGAAGACAGCGCGTAGGCTTCCTCCAGCCGGCCGGCGGCCGTCATCATCAGCCAGTCCGGGATGTTGTTGTG
>DAOVHN010000114.1 GCA_030671915.1 Pseudomonadota bacterium | reverse complement strand
CGGCCCGTTTTGCGGCCCAGCCAGCCGGCCTCGACATATTTCACCAGCAGCGGGCAGGGGCGGTATTTCGTATCGGCTAGGCCGTCATACAGCACCTGCATTACCGACAGGCAGACATCCAGCCCGATGAAGTCGGCCAGTTCCAGCGGCCCCATCGGGTGGTTGGCGCCCAGCTTCATCGCCGTGTCGATCGCCTCGACGCCGCCCACGCCCTCATAAAGCGTATAGACCGCCTCGTTGATCATCGGCAGCAGGATGCGGTTGACGATGAAGGCCGGGAAGTCCTCGGAAACGGCGGTGGTTTTGCCCATTTCTTCCGACAGCTTGCGGATCGCCTGGAAGGTATCGTCGTTGGTGGCCAGCCCGCGGATCAGCTCGACCAACTTCATCAGCGGCACCGGGTTCATGAAATGCATGCCGATAAAACGTTCCGGGCGGTCGGTGACCGTGCCCAGGCGGGTGATCGACAGCGACGAGGTATTTGTCGCGACCAGGGCGTGCTCGTTCAGATGCGGCACCAGGGTCTTGAGGATGTTGCGCTTGACCTCCTCGTTCTCGGTTGCGGCCTCGATCACCAGGTCGCAATCCCCGAACATGGCGTAATCCAGCCCGGTCTTGATGCGCCCCAGCGCCGCCGCCTTGTCGTCGGTCGAGATCAGGTCCCGGCGGACCTGGCGCTCCATGTTCTTTTCAACGACCGCCATGGCCTTGTCGAGCTGCTCCTGCTCGACATCCAGCAGCCGAATGTCACGACCCGCGAGCGCGGCGACATGCGCGATACCGTTACCCATCTGGCCGGCGCCGATAATGCCGATAGTTTTTATCTGCAAGGTCGAAACCCCGTTATTGTTGAATAGGTGCTGCCATGTCCCACCGGGCTACGACTGCTTGTCCAGTTCCGCCTCCAGCGCGGGGACGACATCGAACAGGTCGCCCACGATACCATAATCCGCGACCTGGAAAATCGGCGCTTCCTCGTCCTTGTTGATGGCGACGATCACCTTGGAATCTTTCATGCCCGCCAGATGCTGAATGGCGCCCGACAGGCCGACCGCGATATAGAGGTCCGGGGCCACGATCTTGCCGGTCTGGCCGACCTGATAGTCGTTGGGCACATAGCCCGCATCGACCGCCGCGCGGCTGGCGCCGACCGCGGCGCCCAGCTTGTCGGCGATTTTCTCCAGCATGGCGAAATTCTCGCCCGACTGCATACCGCGGCCGCCGGAAATGATGATTTTGGCCGATGTCAGTTCCGGGCGCTCCGAGCTGCTGACCTCGGCGCGCAGGAAGCTGGTAAGCCCAGCGTCGCCGGCCGACGCGACCTGCTCGATGGCAGCCGAGCCGCCCTCTTCGGCGGCCGGGTCGAAGGCCGTGATGCGCACGGTCACCAGCTTCTTCGCATCGCTGGATTGAACCGTCGCGACGCCGTTGCCGGCATAGATCGGCCGCTCGAAAGTATCTTCCGAAACAACGGCGGTGATGTCCGAGACCTGCTGCAGGTCCAGCAGCGCCGCGGCGCGCGGCAGGATATTTTTGCCCGAGGTCGTGTGCGGCGCCAGTATATGGCTGTAGCCGTCGGCCAGCCCGACGATCAAATTCGCCACGTTCTCGGCCAGCTGGTGCCCGTATTCGGGGGCGTCGGCGACCAGCACCTTCGAAACCCCGTCGATTTTGGCGGCTGCGTCGGCGATCGCGCCGCAGCCTTCGCCGGCGACCAGCACATGGATGTCGTCGCCGATGGCCCTGGCCGCGGTGACGGTGTTCAACGTTGCCGGCTTCAGTTCGGCATTGTTGTGTTCGGCAAGAACGAGGATGCCCATGGCTCAGATCACCTTCGCTTCGTTTTTCAGCTTGTCGACCAGTTCGGCGACGGTTTCCACTATGATGCCGGCGTGCCGTTTCGGCGGCTCGACAACCTTTACCAGGGTCAGGCGCGGCGCCGGATCGACGCCCAGATCGGCCGGGGTCATCTCTTCGATCGGCTTCTTCTTCGCCTTCATGATGTTGGGCAGCGAGGCATAGCGCGGCTCGTTGAGGCGCAGATCGGTGGTCACCACCATCGGCAGCTTCGCCTTGATCACCTCAAGCCCGCCATCGATTTCGCGGGTAACTTCGGCCTCGCCGTCGCCCAGCGCGATCTTCGACGCGAAGGTCGCCTGGCTCCAGCCCAGCAGCGCGGCCAGCATCTGGCCGGTCTGGCCGGCATCGTCATCGACCGCCTGCTTGCCCAGGATCACGACCTGCGGCTGTTCCTTCTCGATCACCGCCTTCAGCAGCTTGGCGGCGGCCAGCGGCTGGATCGTCTCGTCGGTGTTGACATGGATGCCGCGGTCGGCGCCCATGGCCAGCGCGGTGCGGATGGTTTCCTGCACCTGTTGCGCCCCGATGGACACGGCCACGACTTCGTCGGCCGTGCCGGCCTCCCTCATGCGGATGGCTTCTTCGACGCCGATTTCGTCGAAGGGATTCATGGCCATTTTGACGTTGGCGGTCTCAACCCCGCTTTCGTCCGCCTTTACGCGGACCTTCACGTTTGGGTCGATTACCCGCTTGACGGCGACAAGAACTTTCATGGCGGCTCCCGGCGGCTGTATGAATATTGCGCAGCAGCGAAAAACGCCCCTGTTTAGGACCCGGCAAAACCCCTGTCAAGGCAAGCCATGCCGCAACGCAAGAGACTTTTTCGCAGTCGCAACATAACGGCCCCAGACCTGACCGCAAAGTCCAAAGACGACAATAAGATTTTTACGAGCGACGCAGGCCAAGGCCCGCCTCAGCGATTGGCCCCCGGCGTCCACAAAACGTCCCGCGCGCCGCCGTCGTTGCAGTGGCGGGCCATAACGAAAAGAAGGTCCGACAAGCGGTTCAGATATTTGACTGCCTGATCGTTGACCGATTCTTCCCCACCCAGCGCCACCGCCAGCCGCTCCGCGCGGCGCGTAACGGTGCGGGCCTGGTGCAGATGGGCCGCCGCGGGCGTGCCACCGGGCAGCACGAAACTTTCCAGCGGCGGCAGATCGGCGTTCAGCCGGTCGATTTCGCCTTCCAGCCGCTCCACCTGGCCCGCGCTGATTCGCAGCCCGCCTTCACTCTTACGCCCGTCTTCGGGCCGGCAGAGGTCGGCGCCCAGGTCGAACAGGTCGTTTTGAACCCGGCCGAGGATTTCGTCGGCGATGTCGTCGGTATGCAGCCGCGCCAGCCCGACGATTGCATTGGCCTCGTCGACCGTGCCGTACGCCTCGACGCGCAGCGAATTCTTAGGCACCCGCGCGCCGTCGCCCAGCGAGGTCTCGCCCGCGTCGCCGCCGCGCGTGTAGATTTTCGTCAGCTTCACCATGGCATTGGTATCAGCCCTGATTCGCGAAATAGAGGACGATGGCGAAGATCGCGATGGCGATGGCCTGGAACAGTACGCGCAGCCGCATCAGCTTGTTGCCGTACTTCCTGTTGAATTCGCCGCCGCGCACCATGGAAAACAGGCCCACGAACAGGACCAGCAGGGTAAGCCCCATGGCGACGAACATAAGGATGATGAGACCGGTCGACATGCCGAGGGATATAGCGCGGTGGGCGCGCAATTGCCAAAGGAGATTTCAGAGGACTAGAAATTCAGTTCCGCCGGCTCAACAACCCCCGCGCAATGACTTGCGCCTGGATTTCCGCCGCGCCTTCGAAGATGTTGAGGATGCGGGCGTCGCAGAGCACGCGGGAAATCTCGTATTCCTCGGCATAGCCGTTGCCGCCGTGGATCTGCAGGGCGTTGTCGGCGTTGGCCCAGGCCACGCGGGCGGCCAGCAGCTTGGCCATGCCGGCCTCGATGTCGCAGCGGCGGTCGGAATCTTTCTCGCGCGCGGCGAACAGCGTGAGCTGGCGGGCGATCATGGTTTCCACCGTCATCCAGGCCAGCTTGCCGGCGACGCGCGGGAATTCGGCGATGGGTTTGCCGAACTGGACACGCTCGGCCACATATTTCTGGCCCAGCTCCATGGCGTTCTGGGCCACGCCGACGGCGCGTGCGGCCGTTTGCACCCGCGCCGACTCGAAGGTCGCCATGAGTTGGCGGAAGCCCTGGCCTTCTTCCGCGCCCAGCAAATTCTCGGCCTTCACCTCGAAGCCGTCGAAGCCAAGCTCGTATTCCTTCATGCCGCGATAGCCCAGCACGCGGATTTCCGTGCCGCTCATGCCGGGCGCGGGGAAGGGGTCGGCGTCCGTGCCGCGCGGCTTTTCTGCGATGAACATGGAAAGCCCGCGATGGTCTTTCGACTCCGGGTCGGTACGGACCAGCAGGGTCATGATGTCGCTGCGCGCCGCATGGGTGATCCAGGTCTTGTTGCCGGTGACGCGGTAGACGTCGCCGTCGCGCACCGCGCGGGTTTTCAGCGCGCCGAGGTCCGACCCCGTGCCCGGTTCGGTGAATACGGCGGTCGGTAAAATCTCGCCGGATGCGATCAGCGGCAGCCACTTTTCCTTCTGCGCCGCGGTGCCGCCCAGGCGGATCAGTTCCGCCGCGATTTCCGAGCGCGTGCCCAGCGAGCCGACGCCGATATAGCCGCGCGCCAACTCCTCGGTCACCACGCACATGGCGGCCTTGCCCATGCCCAGCCCGCCGAATTCTTCCGGTACGGTCAGGCCGAATACGCCCAGTTCGGCGAGCTGTTCGACGATTTCGATAGGGATCAGTACGTCGCGCTTGTGCCATTCGTGGCAGTGCGGGGCGACCTGCTCGTCGGCGAAACGGCGGAACTGGTCGCGCACCATCTCCAGCATCTCGTCGCCCAGCGCGGCCTCGCCGAAATGGCCGTCGGCGATCAGCGCGGCGATACGCTGGCGCACGGCGGCGCTGTTGCCGGCCACGACGCCCGCGGTTGCCTTGCGGAAGACCTCGACGGCGTCCTCCGACACGCCCATGTCGGCGGGCCGCACGACCTCCACCTGGCTCAGCGCGATGCCGCCGGCAAGCTGCGCGCAGTATTCCCCGAAGGCGCATTGCAGCATCAGCCCCTCCAGTTCGCCGAACGTCCCGGCCTCGCGGCAACGCTCCGCCCAGCCCAGCATCTGGCGCAGCGCCTCCACATAGGTCGCCGCCCAGGCAAACCCATGCGCCGCGAACTGCTCGCGCTCCAGCGCCCCCGCATCGACCCGCCCGTCGCGGATGACAAGCCCGGAAACGCCAGTGCGGGCCGCGTCCAACAACGTCTCGGCGGCGGCGAGAGACTCGCGGCAGGTCGAGATCAATGTTCCTGCTTCCGTCACGCGCCGGTCACCCCTCCACCACATCCTCGAACGTCCGCAACCCTGGCCGCTTCGCCTGGACCAGCACGGCCATGTTGCCGGGCTTGTGCTTGTTGGCGCGCATTTTGGCGTGGGCTCGGGGGATGTCGTCCCACGAGAAGACCTCGGACATGCAGGGGTCGATGCGGCGCTCCACCATCAGCTTGTTGGCCTGGGCGGCCTGCATCAGGTTGGCGAAATGGCTGCCCTGGATGCGCTTCTGGCGCATCCATACGAAGCGTGCGTCGAAGGTCAGGTTAAAGCCGGTGGTGCCGGCGCAGAACACCACCATGCCGCCGCGCTTGACGATGAAGCAGGACACCGGGAAGGTCGCTTCGCCGGGATGTTCGAAGACGAAATCCACGTCGTTGCCCTTGCCGGTATGGTCCCAGATCGCCTTGCCGAATTTGCGCACCGCCTTCATGTAGTCGTTGAATTCGGGCGAACCGACATCGGGCAGGCGGCCCCAGCAATCGAAATCCTTGCGGTTGATGACGCCGCGCGCGCCCATCTGCATGACGAAATCGCGCTTGGTCTCGTCGGAAATCACGCCGATGGCGTTGGCGCCGGCCGTTGCGATCAATTGGATCGCCATCGAGCCCAGCCCGCCCGACGCGCCCCAGACCAGCACGTTCTGCATGGGCTTCAGGGTATGCGGGCGGTGGCCGAACAGCATGCGGTAGGCGGTGGCCAGCGTCAGGATGTAACAGCCGCTTTCTTCCCAGGTCAAATGTTTGGGACGCGGCATCAACTGCTGCGCCTGGACCCGGGTGAACTGGGCGAAGGAGCCGTCGGGCGTTTCGTAGCCCCAGATGCGCTGCGAGGGCGAATACATTGGGTCGCCGCCGTTGCATTCCTCGTCGTCGCCGTCGTCCTGGTTACAATGCACCACGACCTCGTCGCCGACCTTCCAGCGCTTCACCTTCGAGCCCACGGCCCAGATGATGCCGGCCGCGTCGGAGCCCGCGATGTGATAGTCCGCCTTGTGCACGTCGAACACGGAAATCGGCTCGCCCAGCGCCGCCCAGACGCCGTTGTAATTGACGCCGGCCGACATCACCATGACCAGCACCTCGTGGCTGTCGATCGCGGGGACGTCGACGACCTCCACCTTCATCGCGTCTTCGGGCTCGCCATGGCGTTCGCGGCGGATGGCCCAGGCGTGCATCTGTTTCGGCACATGGCCCAGCGGCGGGATTTCGCCGATCTCGTAGAGGTCCTTCCTGGGCAGGTTGGCGGTTATGTCGATCGCTTCGGTTGGCTCATTCATCGGTCTACTTCCCCGGAATTGCGCTATTCTGGAGTCCACGCTACAGGATATTTTTGCATTGCACAATACGACAGTTTGTTTCAGATTGTGGATCGGTCATGACAGATTATGACAAAGTGCGTTCCGGCAATGGTGCCAGATCGCGAGAAAAACGGGAGACAGAGCGGTGGAGAAAGACAAGCAAAACCGCGCGTTGCAGGGTGGCAAGGAGGCAGGGGAACGGGCGTCGCGCGACCGCCCCTGGCTGATCCGCACCTATTCGGGCCACAGCTCGGCGAAAGCGTCCAATTTGCTGTACCGCACAAATCTGGAGCGCGGGCAGACGGGCTTGTCCGTCGCCTTCGATCTGCCGACCCAGACCGCCTATGACAGCGATCACCCGCTGGCCCGCGGCGAGGTCGGCAAGGTCGGCGTTCCCATCTCCCATCTCGGCGATATGGAAGCGCTGTTCGATGGCATTCCGCTGGCGCGCATGAATACCTCGATGACGATCAACGCGCCCGCGCCCTGGCTGCTGGCGCTCTATATCGCGGCGGCCGAACGGCAGGGCGCGGCGCGCGCCGATCTCGCCGGCACCACCCAGAACGACATCGTCAAGGAATACCTGTCGCGCGGCACCTATATCTTCCCGCCCAAGGCCAGCCTGAAACTGACCAACGACGTGGTCGCCTTCACCTGCCGCGAGGTGCCGAAATGGAACCCGACCAATGTCTGCTCGTACCATCTGCAGGAAGCGGGCGCGACGCCGGCGCAGGAACTGGCCTACGCGCTGGCTACCGCGATTGCGGTGCTGGATGGCTTGCGCGACGGCGGCCAAGTGGACGGCGAGATGTTCCCCCAGGCAGTGGGACGCATCAGCTTCTTCGTCAATGCAGGCATTCGCTTCGTTACCGAAATGTGCAAGATGCGCGCCTTCGCCGAGCTGTGGGACGAGCTCTGCCGCGAGCGCTACGGCAT
>DAOVHN010000285.1 GCA_030671915.1 Pseudomonadota bacterium | reverse complement strand
CGTCTTCATGGAACCCAAGCGCGTATATCGGGCGGCGAAGGAGGAGGTCGTCGACGATGGCGGCGCCCTGCCTCTCGACCGCTGTTTCGTCCTGCTGAAGGGCTCTGACATTACGCTGGTTGGATGGGGTGCGATGCTTCGCGAAGTGATGGAAGCCGCCGACATCCTGGCCGGGGATGGCATCGAGGCCGAGATCGTCGACGTCGCCACGCTGAAACCTCTGGACATGGACGGCATCCTCGCCTCGGTCAAGAAAACCGGCCGCTGTGTCGTCGTCCATGAGGCGCCGCTTACCGGCGGCTTCGGCGCGGAGATTGCCGCGAGGCTGGCCGGCGAGGGGCTGATGCATCTGGTCGCGCCGGTCGAACGGGTCGCCGGCTGGGACACGGTGATGCCGCTGCCGCGTCTGGAATCGCGCTACATGCCCTCGGTCGCGCGGATTGCCGCCGCCGCCCGCCGTGCCCTGGAATTTGCCTGATGGGCGAGGTCTTCAAATTGCCCGATCTGGGCGAGGGGCTGGCCGAGGCCGAGATTGTCGCCTGGCATGTCGGGGTGGGTGACCATGTGGTGACCGATCAGCCGCTGGTCTCGGTCGAAACCGACAAGGCGGTGGTCGAGGTGCCGTCGCCGCAATCGGGTCATATCGCGGCGCTGCATGGCGAGCCGGGCGACGTGATCGCCGTCGGCGCGCCGCTGGTCGAATTCGCCGCCGCCGCGACCGAGGACAAGGGCGCCGTGGTGGGGGAAATCCCGAAGGCGGCGGGCAAGGTTAAGGTCGCGCCCGCCCTGCGCCGGCTTGCGAAAGAACTGGAGGTGGATCTTGCCTCGGTAGAGGCGACCGGCCCGGGTGGCGCGATACTCAGAACCGATGTCGAGGTGGCGGCGAAAGGCGCCGCGCCGGGGCGGGAGAAAATCCGCGGCGTACGCCGCGCGATGCTGCGCAATATGGTGCGCGCGGGGGCGGAGGTGGTGCCCGCCACCGTCACCGACGAGGCCGACATCGAATGCTGGCAGCCGAAGACCGACGTGACGGTGCGGTTGATCCGCGCCATGGCCGTCGGCTGCAAGGCCTCGCCCTCGCTCAATGCCTGGTTCGACCCCGCGACAGAGACCCGGACCCTGCACCCCCATATCGATCTCGGCATCGCGGTGGAGACCGATGACGGACTGTTCGCGCCGGTCATGCGCGACATCGGTAATCGCGACGCCGACGATCTGCGCTGTGGGGTGGAGGCGATGAAGAAGGATATCGCGGCGCGCTCCATCCCGCACGAACAGCTCGCCGGCCAGACCATTACTTTGTCTAATTTCGGTATGTTCGGCGGCCGCTTCGCCGACCTCGTCGTGGTGCCGCCACAGGTCGCGATTCTCGGCGCGGGCCGGGCCGGGCCGCGCGTCGTCGCGATCAGTGGCAAGCCCGAGGTCCACCGCATGCTGCCGCTGTCGCTAAGCTTCGATCACCGCGTGGTCACCGGCGTCGAGGCCGCGCGGTTCCTGAACGCGGTGATCGAGGATCTGGAGAAGGCAGACTAGTCAGGAGACACAGTCGATGACCGAACCCGCCTTTCGCTTCTGCGATGAACTCGGCCCGAAGACGGTCCTGCATATCTACCAGCCCTCGCTGGGCCTGAAGGCGATCCTGGTGGTGGATAATGTGGCCGCAGGCCCGTCGATCGGCGGGGTGCGGATGGCGCCGGATGTATCCCTGGAGGAATGTTTCCGCCTGGCCCGCGCCATGACCTACAAGAACGCGGCCGCCGGGCTGCCTCATGGCGGCGGCAAGTCGGTGATCTTCGGCGATCCGGCGATGGAACCCGCGAAGAAGGAGGAATTGGTCCGTGCCTTCGCCCGGGCGATCGGCCCGGTTACCGACTATATCGCCGGCCCGGATATGGGAACCGACGAAACCGCCATGGCCTGGGTGCAGGACGAGATCGCACGCTCGGTCGGACTGCCGCGTGAGATCGGCGGCATCCCGCTGGACGAGATCGGCGCCACCGGCTTCGGCCTGGTATCGGCGGCGGAAGTTGCGGCGGATCATGCGGGGCTGGATCTGAAGGGCGCGCGGATCGCCGTGCAGGGTTTCGGTTCGGTCGGCAGGCATGCGGCGCGCTTCTTTGTCGAAAAGGGCGCGCGGCTGGTCGCAGCCGCCGATTCGCGCGGCGCGGTGCATGACCCGGACGGGCTGGACGTGGAAGGCCTGATCGCCATCAAGGATCAGGGCGGGCATGTTTCCAACCTGGAAGGTGGGGCCATGATGGAGGCTGAGGATATCGTCGGTGTCGATTGCGACATCTGGATCCCGGCCGCACGCCCCGACGTGATCCGCAAAGACAACGCGGACCAGGTGAAGGCAAAACTGATCGTCCAGGGCGCCAATATCGGCGTCACGGAGGAGGCCGAGGCGATGCTGGCAGAACGCGGCGTGCTCTGCATTCCCGACTTCATCTCCAATGCGGGCGGGGTGATCTGTGCTTCGATCGAATATCACGGCGGCACGGAGAGTCAGGCCTTCCTGGCCATTGACGAAAAAATCCGCGCCAACACCGGGGAAGTGCTGGACCGCGCGAAACGCAACGCCATCCCGCCCCGGCCCGCCGCCGTCGCCATGGCTGCCGAACGCGTCGAGAAGGCGATGAGCCTGAGAAGATGGGGCTGGCCCGGTCCAGCATCGCAAAACGTTCGCAATACCGACATCGGCCTGTAACCGTCGCGCCGTTATATGCGCGACGCGTGAGCCGACGTTTCGCGCACCCAAAACGAAAATCAATTGTTTTCGTTTGAAATCAATTCGCGCTATGCTGGCTTTCGGAATAAATAATTTTTGCCATGAAAAATGAGAAAACAGGAGGCTTCAGATGAAATTGTTGAAAACCATGAGTATCGCCGCCTTGGCGACCGTCGTAACCGGCGCCTGGTCCTTATCCGCGTTCGCCGCCACCGAGATTCAGTGGTGGCACGCGATGGGTGGCGTCAACGGCGAGCGGGTCAACAAGATCGCCGACGACTTCAACGCAACCCAGTCCGACTACAAGGTCGTGCCCGTCTACAAGGGCAACTACACCGAGACCATGACCGCGGCGATCGCGGCGTTCCGCGCCAAGCAGCAGCCGCATATCGTGCAGGTGTTCGAGGTCGGCACCGCCACCATGATGGCGGCTAAGGGCGCGGTCTATCCCGTCGAGCAGATGATGAAGGATGCCGGCGAAAAATTCGACAAGGCGGACTATCTGCCGGCCGTCATCAGCTATTACCAGACGTCCGACGGCGACTTGCTGTCGATGCCGTTCAACAGCTCGACGCCGGTTCTCTGGTACAACAAGGACGCCTTCAAGAAGGCCGGGATTTCGTCGGCGCCGGCGACCTGGGACGATATGAAGAGCGCCTCGGAAAAGCTGGTGGGCGCGGGCTATAAATGCGGTTTCTCCTTCGGCTGGCAGTCCTGGGTGATGATCGAGAATTTCGGCGCTTGGCACAATATGGCCATCGGCACCAAGGAAAACGGTTTTGCCGGGCTCGACACCGAATTCACCTTCAATAATAACGGGGTGAAGAAGCATCTGGCGCGGATCGCCGACTGGTCCAAGGACGGCCTCTTCGCCTATGGCGGCCGCCGCGGCGACAGCCTGCCCATGTTCACCAACGGCGAATGCGGTATGTGGATGAACTCCTCGGCCTATTACGGCGGTATCAAGAAGCAGGCGAAGTTCGAGTTCGGCCAGGCCATGCTGCCGCTGGATACCACGCTCGCCAAGAAGCCGCAGAATTCAATCATCGGCGGCGCCACCCTTTGGGTTTTGAAGGGCCATGATTCCGGCGACTACAAGGGCGTGGCCAAGTTCATGACCTACCTGTCGTCGGCCGAAGTGCAGGCCTGGTGGCATCAGGAGACCGGCTATGTGCCGATCACCACGGCTGCCTACGAGCTGTCCAAGAAGCAGGGCTTCTACGACAGCAACCCGGGTACGGATACCGCGATCAAGCAGCTCAGCCTGAACGCGCCGACCCCGGCGTCTCGTGGCGTGCGCTTCGGCAGCTTCGTTCAGATACGCGATATCCTGAACGAGGAAATGGAAGCGATCTGGAACGGCACGAAGAGCGCGGACCAGGCCATGGACGACGCGGCCTCGCGCGGCAACAAGTTGCTGCGGAAATTCGAGAAAGCGAACAAGTAGCCTGTTGAAACTTTCCGCCCCCGGCCGTGCCATGTTCCGTGCAGCCGGGGGCGGGCGTTTCCCGTAATCCGCCAACATGCTGAAACGCGTACATTTCGGCCCTTCGGCACTGCCATATTTGCTGGTGGCGCCGCAGATCTTGATTACGCTGGTCTTCTTCATCTG
>DAOVHN010000299.1 GCA_030671915.1 Pseudomonadota bacterium | reverse complement strand
TTGCGCAATATCGATCGTTATTACTGGCTGATGGCGGCCGGTTTCGCCGGCGCAGTCCTGCTGGCCGCGGGCTGGATATCGCTGGATATCGGCACATGGTCACTTGTCGAGCACGCCAGGGATATGCGAATTCATGTTCAGGTGGAGCAACTGGTGTCACGCCATATCGGTCTTGCGAAGGCCCTGGTCTTCGAGGGCGGGCTGGAGCCGAAGTATCTGACCGCCGAGGCGCGAGCCGCGATCGGCGCGCTGAAGCCGGTGACGGGTTTCCTCGCCCTGTGCCTTCTGATCGCGCTCGCGCTTGGCGTTCGGACCCTGCCCAGGGATCAGGCCTTCGCCCTGGGTTTCATCCCGTTTTTCCTGCTGGCGACAGCCCATGACTATCACGGCGTCTCGCGCGTCATGCTGATCGTGTATCACGCGTCCCGTATGGAAAACCGCTGGGACCGCATATGTCTGATCTGGCTCCTGGTCCTGGAGCTGTTCAGCTGCTGGGCAACCGTCCGGTATCCCGACCATATCGCGTTCAGGATCGGCTACCTCGCCTGGGGCACGACGTTCTATGTTCTGATGGTGACTATCGCCCTGGTCAGGGACTGGTGGAGGTCGCGATCCGCCGCCGGGCCGGTCTCCGCCTGATTCATACCACTAGTTCATCCGCGCCGCCTCGTGCGGGCTGTCGAGGGAGAAGGCGGGGACGGCGACGTCGAACATGGCGCCGTCGGGGCCTTCCATTTCGTAGGCGCCCATCATCACGCCGGACGGCGTGGTCAGCGGCGTGCCGCTGGTATATTCGAAGGCCTCGCCGGGCTCCAGCACCGGCTGTTCGCCGACCACGCCGGGGCCGCGCACCTCCTGGACGATGCCTTTCGCGTCGGTGATGCGCCAGTAGCGGTTCACCAGCTGGACCGTGCGTTCGCCCAGATTCTCGATGGTTACGTGATAGGCCCAGACATAATGGTTTTCGGCCGGTTCCGACTGTTCCTCCAGGAACATCGGCCGGACGGTCACCTTGATGCCGTCGGTGGTGGCTTCGTACATATTCAGATCCCAGGTATCAGGTATCAGGTATCAGGGAGACGGAACCGTTTTACCGATCCCCGATACCTGATTCCTGTCCTCTGGAATCTAGAAGTGATAGCTCGGCGGGCAAGGGGTGTCCTCGGCGGCGCGCGGGTCGACGCGGCGGCCGGCGCGGGGATGGAAGGGCAGGTTATGCTCTCGCATGAAGGCGCGCATGTCCTGGGGCGTCCAGTCGATCAGCGGATCGACGCGCACCAGATCCCCCTCCATATCGACGCGCAGCGCGGTCTGCGGCGAGGGCAAGTGATAGACGGCGCTGATCCAGCAATCGTAATGCACCAGGATATCGTTGAGATGGACCAGTTCATGCACCCGGCCCAGCCCGCTCTTGTATTCCGCCCACATGCGTTCGTAATGGTCCGAGGCGTCCGGCAGCACGCCGGATTTGCCGCCCTCGGTCTCCGTCACATGGGTCAGCCCCAGCAGCTTGACGATTTCGGCGCGGTGCGCCTCGCTTTCCTCGAACAGCTCGCCGGGGCGGCAGAACAACACCGGCGTGTCCGGGTCGATGTCGGCGACCATCTTCAGCACCACGATGCTGGGCGCCCTCAGCGAGGCGGTTACCATTGTCATGCCGGGGAAACGGTCCTTGATCAGGTAGCGCAGCAACTCTTCCGCCGAGAGGTCCCTGCAGGCCTCGCGCAGCTCGTCGAAATCGGTCATCGGGTAATTCTCCCCGGATATGTATTCGTTGCGACGCGGCTAAGTCGAACATCCCCGCGCGCCCATGTCAACGATGCGTATGGGGTTTTTCAGGTAAAAAATGCCCGGCGGGGCGACGGTGCGTTTCGAGAGGCTTCCCCAGTCCCTCCGCCGTCAAGCCCTCCGCCGGGCCAGGGAGGAAACAAGTCAGACAGGAATCGCGACTCGCGACTCCATCCAAGCGTAATTATCCATGATGCGGCGGCGCCGTCTGTGAGTTTCACCACACGAGCATCGGTATTATCCCGCGGCGGCTGCGACCAGTTCCCTTGCCATGGCGGCGGCGCCGTCCGGCGCCAGCGAGTCGTAATGTGTGCCGGCCAGCGCAAACAGTGCCCGTGATGTGGCCTGCGTGAAGACGACCGTTCCATCCGGCTCGATCGATCGCAATCCATCCCAGGGCAGCGACGCGACATTGCCGGCGACGGCGTCTTCCAGGGCCCAGTCCGCGGGCAGGTCGAGCGACACCCGGCCGGCCTCGACCCGGACCGGGTAGCCTCCGGGCAGCCCGTTGGGGGCGGGTACGTGCATATGCACTGGCGCATGGCCCGCCAGGGCCGGCAGCAGCTTGAGCGCGCAAGAGGCGGTCAGCAGGTTGAAGTCCAGCTCATAAGGGATGGGGAACGGGTCGAGGATCGCCCGCATGGCGACATCCGAGACGTCCCGGCCGTCCAGTTCCGCGCGCAGCATGAAGGGCGGGGCCTCGCCGGGCGGCGTTTCGGCCTCGCGGTAGACGAAATATTCCAGCGCGTGCTGGGCGACCAGGCGCACGGAAACCGCCGAAGGGTCGCAGCCTGTCTCCCCGGCCACCGCGAAGCGGATCTTCGGGATCACCTCGTCGACATTGCCGACGCCGCAGACCGGCCCCGGCCCGGACCGGTGCAGGACGGCGTTGACCACGTCTGGATAGGATGCGCCAACCCAGGGGACCTCCAGCCCCGAATCGGCCCAGGCGCCGCGCACCGCCAGCATCGGCGCCAGGTGGCAGGCGATCCAGCCGGCGAAGGGAACGGCGCGCGCGGCCCTGGCCCTGGAGCCTTTCAACCGGTCCAGCCGCCACCAGGGCAGCATGCTGGGTGCGGCGAGGGCGACATCGGGCGCGATCTCGCGGAGTATTCTGGCCGCCGACGCCTTGTTCACGTCGAGTTCGACGAAGCGGATGGCGGGATAATGCCCCTCGATGGCGGCGCCGATACGTGCCTGGTTGGTTTTGCGCAAGCCGCGCGCGGGATCGCGTCCGGCCACAAGGATTTCGGCGAACGCGCCCGAGCGCGCCACCGCCTCCAGGATATGGCCGTTCAGTTGCCCCAGCGATATGAGGAGGAGCCGGCTCATGACAGGTGAATTTCCATAATGCGCAACATCGCGTGAAAAAATAGCGGCGGCAAGGCCGTTGAGCCCTGCCGCCGCATTATGGCGGCCGTCTTCCCTGCTGCGCGATGCGCTAACGATGAATGTCGTAACGATCCATCAATTTGTACATCGTCACGCGCGAAACGGCGAGTTCCTTTGCCGCACGGGTGACGTTGAAGTGAAACTTCTCCAGCGCCGCCCGGACGGCGTCCTGTTCCGCCCTGGCGCGCGCGTCGGCAAGCCGCGCCCTGGAGTCATCCGGCCGCGCCTCCACCGGGGCGGCCGGCGGCGCCGTTCCACTCACGGCATAATTCGACGCACAGGCAGCGGGCCCGTTCAAGTCGAAATCCCCGATATCCAATGCGCGGTCGCCGGCCATGATGACCGCGCGGCGCATCTTGCTGATCAACTCCCGGACGTTGCCAGGCCAGGAATAATGCCGCAACGCCGATAGGCAACTTTCGGCAAGCATTGGCGGAGAGTCCAGATTGAACTCGCGCGACGCCTGGTTCAGGAAAAACTTGATCATCAGTTCGATATCGCCGTCGCGCTCGCGCAGCGGCGGCAAATGGATGCGCAGCACATCGAGGCGGAAAAACAGATCCTGGCGAAAACGTCCCTCGGTTACGGCCTGCTCAAGATTGATATTGGTGGCCGCGACGACGCGCGCGTTGATCTGATGGGCCGCGTTGCTGCCGACCCGTTCTATGGTCTTTTCCTGCAGGAATCGCAGCAGATTGGTCTGCAGTTCCAGCGGCAGGTCGCCGATTTCGTCCAGGAACAGGGTGCCGTTGTCCGCCTCCTCAAGCCGCCCGATGCGGCGCGACAGCGCGCCCGTGAAGGCGCCCTTTTCGTGGCCGAACAGTTCGGACGCGATCAGCGAGGCCGGCAGGCCGCCGCAATTGACCGCCACGAAGGGCCCTCGAGCATATGTCGATCTTTCATGGATCGCGCGCGCCGCCAGCTCCTTGCCCGTGCCGCTATCGCCGCGCAGCAGCACGGTGACCTTCGACTCGGCCACCCGGCGCACCATGCGGAAGACCTCCTGC
>DAOVHN010000187.1 GCA_030671915.1 Pseudomonadota bacterium | reverse complement strand
CTTTTGTCCACCCCCTCCCCAACCCTTGTGTCTTGGCAATTGTGTATCTTGGGCGTGCAGGCCTGCTCGGCGCGTGGGAGAGGGCCTCATCCTCAGAGTTTGGCCGAAAAAGAATTGAGTGATTTCAGCCAGTTGTGATTCAGTGTTTGTGTCTGGCAATCACGGAGACACAACATGTGGACTGAAATCACCCGCGAACAGTATCGGCGCGATGGCCTGCGCTATGCAAGCGACATGACAGCCGAAGAGTGGTCGATCCTCGATCCGTTGTTGCCGCCGCCGCGTCGTCTGGGCCGGCCACGGGAGGTCGGCCTACGGGAGGTCGTGAACGCGATCCTTTATATCTTGGCCACCGGTTGCCAATGGCGCGCGCTGCCGAAGGACTTCCCGCCGCGCTCGACGGTACAGGGCTACTTCTATCGCTGGCGTGATGACGGCACTTGGCATCTGGCGGTGGCCGAGTTGGTCGTTCGCGCCCGCCACGCGCTCGGACGCAAGGCCGCGGCCTCGGCCGGCGTCATCGACAGCCAGAGCGCCTCGACCACGGAAAGCGGCGGCCCGCGCGGCTTTGACGCCGGCAAGCGGGTCAAGGGGCGCAAGCGGCACATTGTCACCGACACAGAGGGCCTACTGCTCGCGGTCCTGGTCCACCCGGCCAATGTTCAGGATGTCCACGGCGCCGTGCCGCTGCTGCGATCTCTACGCCGACGCTTCCCCAAGCTACGTCACATCTTCGCCGACCGCGTCTATCGCGGCCAGCAGTTGCTCAACGCCGTGGCCGACTGCGGGCCTTGGACCATCGAGATCGTCCAGCGTCCCGAAGGCACCAAAGGATTCCAGTTACTGCCGAGACGGTGGGTCGTCGAACGCACCTTCGCCTGGCTCGGACGCTGCAGGCGACTGGCAAAGGACTTCGAAGCCACCATCGCAAGCGCCACAGCTTGGCTCCTCATCGCCCACGTCCGGCTCCTCTCAAGACGACTCGCAAGACTTTGAAAACAAACAAATCATTTTGAGTCAGACTCTGAGGAGCCCCGAAGTCCCGTCTCGAAGGACGAGGTTGCTCGATGCCGGACCCCGTAATTCCTGACAATCCGCTCTAATGTAAGTTCACCCGTCGGCGTCCCGCACAAACATGTAGCCGGCACCCCGGATGGTCTTCAAAATCCGCGGCTTGGACGGGTCCGTTTCGATCTTTCGCCGCAGCCGCGAGATACGGACATCGATGCTGCGGTCGAACGGGTCGCTGTTCTGGCTGTGCGACAAATCCAGCAACTGGTCCCTGTTCAGAACGCGGTTGGCGTTGCCGGCGAGGACGTGCAAGAGATCGTACTCCATGCTGGTCAACTGGATTTCTTCGCCATTTTCATCGAACAGCTTGTGCGCCGCCATGTTCAGGGTCAGGTGGCCGACCTTAATCTCGTCTTCGCCGGCCTCGTTTCCCGGCGCCAGGGAAGCCGTCGCCGAGGAAGCCGCCACTACCCGGCGAAGCACACTTTTTACCCGGGCCAGCAACTCGCGCAAATCGAAAGGCTTGCCCATATAATCATCGGCGCCGATTTCCAGGCCGATGATCCGGTCCAGGGTCTGGCCCGCGGCAGTAAGAATGATGATCCCGATACTGAAATGTTCGCGCAGGTAACGGGCGATCGACAGCCCGTCCTCGCCCGGCATGTTGAGGTCCAGGATCACCAGGTCGGGCGGCTTGTCACCGGCCATGAGCGCACGCAGCGCCCGGCCGCCGTCCGCAAGGCTGACCTGGAAACCATGCAGTTCAAGATATTCGCCTACGGCTTCGCGAATCTGCGCCTCGTCATCGACAACGGCTATGTGGGGGGAGTCGGACATCTTCGATCGCTGACCCTTCTTATAAAACAACATTCACGAACCTGTTTAGCGCGAATGCGTGGCAAAGGTCCAACCTCCACGGAAACAATTGCAACATTTTTCCCGTGGGCGGAAATCTTCGTGCAACAGAAAGGACGTAAAACACACTCGAGAGTTTGGTAATTACGACCCTTGGAAGATCGCAGGCTGTGTTCGTGGTCGACGGGCGGCGGGGGGGCTGGCAAAAGCCGGCAGCCGGACGTCGAAGACGAACAGGTTAAGGTAGGGGATACAGCCGCAAGGATTGCAGACGGGGAGGTCTCGGCAATCCGCCAGCGGTGAGGGGAACTCGATGCGCGTTCTGTGTCATCGGGTCCATTCGCGTAAACTGTCAGGACGGTGTCCGCAGGGCGACTGCGCCGGCTGGCTTTGTGCCGGGAGTCGCCGATAACGACCCGTGGCCTTATTTTTTCCGGTCCATGGATTTCTTCGAGCGTCTGGTCGGAACGGCTCCCAGCGGGTCGTCCGGCCAGAAATGTTTCGGGTACCTGCCTTTCATCTCCGCCTTCACCTGGGCATAGCTGCCCCGCCAGAATCCGGCCAGGTCGCGGGTAACCTGCACCGGCCGCCCCGCCGGCGACAGCAAATGAATCAGCACCGGCACCTGGCCCCCCGCCACTGTCGGCGTTTCGGTCTCTCCCAGCATTTCCTGCAGGCGAATGCGCAGAGCCGGCCCGTCCGCTTCGCTGTAATCCAGCGCCAGGCGCGATCCCGTCGGGGCGGTCCAGTGCGTCGGCGCGCCTTCATCCAGCGCCTGGCCCTGTTCCCATGTCAGCAGGGTGGCGAGAGCCTGTTTCAGGTCCACCTTCCGCAGCGCATCAATGCTGGCGATGCCCGCCAAAAAGGGCCCCAGCCAATCGCCCAACCCTTCCATCAGGCTGGCGTCAGACACATCGGGCCAGTCCAGGCCGCGATGGTTCCGGCCGCGCAGGAACATGACCCGCGCCCGCCATTGCCGCGCCGCATCCGTCCAGGGCAGGGCATCCGGCCCCATGCGGCGGATACCCGCCAGCATCGCCTCCAGCACTGCCCCCGGCGGTGGTTTGGCCAAGGGCTCCTCTTTCAGGGTAATAGCGCCCAACCGCCACCGGCGGGACGCGACGACTTTCCGTTGCCGGTCGTCCCATTCGATGTTTTCGGTCTGTTCGATGTCTTCCGCGAACAGCACCTCGACCCGAGCGGCGGCCAAGGGTGCTGCCAGATATATCCGCGCGTCCGCCTGCGCCCCGCCAAGGTCGGCCACCGCCAGCCAATCCCCGATGGCCAGCCGGTCGCCCTCTGGCAAGACGGCCCCGCGCCCGTTGCGCAGCAGATAGCGCCCCTCCGCGCCACGGCGTTTTGCCAGCCGGCCGGGATAGGCCAGTGCCAGCAACTCGCCCGCATCGCCGCCGCCATCGCCGGATATCTTCATACGCCGGCGCAGATCCTTCGCGGCCCGGCGTACGCGCTCTACCGCCCCGCGTCGGGCATTGCCCCCGGCATCGCCGCGCAGCATTTCGAGGCGGCTGCGCAGATCGCAATCGCCCCGTCCGCCAAGGACGTCACGCTCTCCCAGCAGGGCCGCGATATCGCAGGCCAGCCCGCCTTGCCCCGCGGCCTTGCCCGCCACCAGCATATGGGCGAGGCGCGGATGCATCGGGAGCCGCCCCATTTCCTTGCCATGGGCCGTGATCCGCCCCTCGCGGTCGATGGCGCCCAGTTCGGCCAGCAACTCCCTCGCCTGGTCATATTGTGCATTCGGCGGCGGGTCGGGCCAGCGCAGGTCCGCCGGGTCCGCGACACCCCAGCAGGCGAGGTCCAGAGCCAGCGGGGCCAGGTCGGCCTCCATGATCTCCGGCGTCTCGAACCGGGCCAGCGCCGCGGTCTCGGCCTCGGGCCACAGGCGGTAGCAGATTCCGGGCTCCAGCCGGCCAGCGCGGCCGCGCCGCTGGTCGGCCCCGGCGCGCGACACCCGGCGCGTCTCCAGCCGTGTCATGCCGCTTTGTGCGTCGAAACGCGGTTTGCGCCGATAGCCGCCATCGATCACGATGCGGATACCCTCGATGGTCAGGCTGGTCTCGGCGATATCGGTGGCCAGGACCACCTTGCGTACGTCCTTGGAGGATGGACGTACGGCCGCATCCTGGTCCCTGGCCGACAGCGCGCCGTAGAGTGGCGCGATGAGAATATCGGGCCCGAGGTCGGCCTCTCCCAACAAAGCCTGTACGCGCCGGATCTCTCCCTCGCCGGGCAGGAAGGCCAGGATGCTGCCCTGCTCTTCGTCCATCGCCCGGCGGATCGCCGCCGCCATGGCACGGTCCAGCGCGCGCGGCTCCGGCCGCCCCAGATGGCGGGTCTCGACGGGAAAGGCACGGCCCTCGCTGGCGATGACCGGCGCCCCGCCCAACAGCCCGGCCAGCGGCGCGCCGTCGAGCGTCGCCGACATCGCCAGAATCCGCAAATCCTCGCGCAGCGCCTCGCGCGCTTCCAGGCATAGCGCCAAGCCCAGATCGGTATGGATATTGCGTTCGTGGAACTCGTCGAAGATCACCACGCCGACACCGGCCAGTTCAGGGTCGTCGATCAAGCGGCGGGTCAGGATACCCTCGGTAATCACCTCGATGCGGGTGGCGGGGCCGACCCGGCTTTCCATACGCACCCGGTAGCCGACGGTCCCGCCGACATCCTCACCCAGCAATTCCGCCATGCGCCGCGCCGCCATGCGCGCCGCCAGCCGCCGGGGCTCCAGCACCAGGATCTTGCCGCTGCCCAGCCAGTCCTCGCCCAGCAGCGCCAGCGGAACCAGCGTCGTCTTGCCGGCCCCGGGAGGGGCCTCGAGGACGGCGCTTGTACCGTTGCGCAATGCTTCGCGCAGCCGCGGCAGGGCTTCCGCAACTGGTAAGGGCGTTTCGAAAGGATTGGGCATTCCGCACATTATGCGGATCGACGGCGGTTGGCCAAGGGCAACTGTGTGGAGCCTGGCGGCCGGCCGTTGTTCTTGGGGCTCACCGGTCCTGCGGCACCTGCTTGCGCGAGGGCGGATAGCCGAATAGCGCCTGGTACAACAGGTCGTCGCGGGCGTAGACGTCGTCGCGGAAATGTATCGTGCCGCCTTCGCCGAACCAGACCGTGGAGTAGGTCAGGTGGACAGGCAGTGGTTGGGCCAGCTTGACGACGGTCGTTTTGCGCGACGCGATGACATTCTCGATCCGCTTCCGGTCCCAGCCGGGCAGGTCGGCGGTCAAATATTCCGCCAGCCCCAGCGGATTTTCCGCGCGCACGCAACCGGAACTGAAACTGCGCACGGTCTTGTTGAACAGTTCACGCGACGGCGTGTCGTGAAGATAAACGTTGAACCGGTTGGGGAACATGAACTTCACCCGGCCCAGCGCATTGGCGGGGCCGGGGTCCTGCCTGAAACGAAACGGGATTCGCTTCGCATCGACCGCGCTCCAGTCGATGGCCGAGGAAGCCAGTTCGGGAGAATCATCCCGCCAGCCGGCGAATACACGGATATTCCGGTTCGCCAGATAGTCGGGATCCTGCCGCGCCTTGGGCAGTATGTCGAGCTTCGCTATGGTCGGCGGCACTGTCCAGGTGGGATTGAATTCCAGCCAGGTCATGCTGCCGCTGAACACCGGCGTCCGGCGATAGGGTTGGCCGGTAACGATCCGCATGGCCATCACCACGACACCATAGTCGACGACCTCCAACTCATAGCCGGCCAGATTGACCAGGATGTAGCGATCCCCCAGATCGTCCGGCATCCAGCGCCAGCGCTCCATATTGACGACGATCTGCTCGATGCGCCTTTGCACGGTGATGTT
>DAOVHN010000768.1 GCA_030671915.1 Pseudomonadota bacterium | reverse complement strand
TTGGAGCCGCATTTTTCACCACCCTATGTTGATCTGCACCTTTTTCTTGCGTTCGGCAGGATAAAAATTACTAACGGAAGATTAAGATGGGAATTTCTTCATATGTTTTTTACCAATCCGTTGACATAAAGGGAGAGCCCAAGCATTGTCACAATTGAATCCTTGGCATACGTGAAATTTTCACTAGACTCTTAACCTGGTTTCTAACTGTTAGAAATTATCCATGACAAACCGCTTTACCTTTATGGCAGTTCTGGGCGCTGGCGCGGCGCTCTCCCTCGCCGGTTTCATGTCCCTGTCGACAACGCAGGCCGCCAGCGAAGCGCCGCTGCTGGCCGAATATGCCGAAGCCGGATCACCGGCGCCAATCCAGCTTGCCTATTATATGGAAGACAGCACGGCCGAATCCGCGCAGCTGTCGGTTACATATGAGCGCAAACTCACCGTGGGCAGCGGCGATACGCTGATGGCGATGCTGACAGACGCTGGCGCCGCGCGCCGCGACGCCCACGCCGCCATCAAGGAAATGAGCAATATCTTCAAGCCGCGCTATCTGAAGCCCGGACACGAGATCATCCTGACCCTGCGCCCGTCACCCGACCCGGACAGCCCCGCCAGCCTCGTCTCCATGAAGCTGATCGAAAGCGTGGAGCGCGACGTGCTGGTGCGCGGCATGGAAGAGGGGTATGTCGCGGAGACGGTCGAACATCCGCTGACCCTTGAGGTCGCGGCGGCCGAAAGCATCATCGAGAACAGTCTGTTCCTGGCCGGCGAGTCCGCGGGCGTCCCGCCCGGCGTGCTGGCCGACCTGATCCAGATCTACAGCTTCGACGTCGACTTCCAGCGCGACATCCGTACCGGCGACGGCTTTACCGTCCTGTATGAGCAATATATGGACGAGAGCGGCGAACTGGTGCGCAGCGGTAATATTATGCGCGCCTCGATGACGCTGAGCGGCCAGGAGAAAATCCTCTACCGTTTCGAGACCGCCAAGGGCACAATCGATTACTTCGATCCCGAGGGCAAGAGCGTCCGCCGCACCCTGATGCGCACCCCGATCAACGGCGCGCGCCTGAGCTCCAACTACGGCAACCGCAAGCATCCGATCCTGGGCTATACCAAACTGCATACCGGCACCGACTTCGCGGCCCCGCGAGGCACGCCGATCTATGCGGCGGGCAATGGGTCAATCGTTTACGCCGGGCGCAAGGGGGGCTACGGGCTCTATGTGCGCATCCGCCATAACGGCACCTACCAGACGGCCTATGCCCATATGAGCGGCATCGCGCGCGGCGTGCGCAAGGGCAAGCGGGTCAACCAGGGCCAGGTCATCGGCTATGTCGGCACGACCGGCCGCTCGACCGGAAACCATCTGCATTACGAAGTGATCCGCAACGGCAAGTTCATCAATTCGCGCCGCATGCGTCTGCCCTCGGGCAAGGCGCTGAAGGGTGACGACCTCGCGGCCTTCACGGCGATGACGGAAGAGGCCAACGTCCGGTATGGCGCGCTGATGGGCGACACCTTGCTGTTCGCCTCCAGCGAAGACGCCGGCGCT
>DAOVHN010000390.1 GCA_030671915.1 Pseudomonadota bacterium | reverse complement strand
TCATGGATGTCTGGATCATGGTGATCGCCGGCCTGGCCGGATTCTTCCTGAAGCGCTACGGTTTTTCGGCGGCGCCGATCATCATGGGGCTGATCCTGGGCGAGCTGGTGGAAAACAGCCTGAAGCAGTCACTGATCATTTTCGATCACAGTTGGCTTGGCTTCCTGGAGCGGCCGATCGTCGTCACTTTCATCCTGCTGACCGCCATAAGCTTCGCCATGCCCGTGATCGCCGGCTATCGTGAGCGGCTGCGCGCGAAGATGCCGCCGTCAGCCGATATCCCCGGCGACTGAGGACCGGCCCGTGAACACCCCCGATATCGGCGCCTTCGGGCGGATGCTCGGCTTTCGCATCACAGAGTGGCGCGACGGCTATGTGCGCATGGAAATGGATATAGGGCCGGAACATCTGAACCGCAGCGGCGTACTGCATGGCGGCATCATCTCGACCCTGCTGGACACCGCCTGCGGCTATGCCGGCACGTGGTGCGCGAAGAAGGGCAATGTGCGCTGGGCCATCACGGTGAATCTGACCACAAACTTCACCGGCCAGGCGAAGAGCGGCACCATCACGACGATCGGCCGCAAGCGCGGGGGCGGGCGCAAGATATTCTTCGCCAGCGCCGAGGTGCTGGACGAGAACGGCCAGATCCTGGGTTTCGGTGACAGCGTTCAGCGATATCGGAGCGGCAGCGAGGACCCGGAAGGGATGCCCTACAAGCCGCCGGCCTGACCATGGAAATCGAACGTATCGAGGCTACCGTCCACGCCGTGGCCAGCAAGGTCCCGCTGCTCGACCGGGCGGTGGAGGATTACCGGGACGGCCCGCCACGGCCCTTCGTGGTCTGCCGGGTTATCGCCGATGACGGCCGGATCGGATATGGCTTCACCGGCCGCTTCCTGGCCCGCCAGGTCGCCCGGACGCTGGAGGACGAGGTGCTGCCGGCCGTGCGCGGGATGGATGCGGCGGACCCGGCGACGGTTCAGGCCTCACTGCTGGACAAGCTGAACCCGCGCAACATGACCGGCGTTGTCATGGGCGCGGCCTCGGCGCTGGATATCGCGCTGTGGGACCTGAAGGGCCAGGCCGAAGATTGCAGCATCGCCGGCCTCTTGGGCGGCGCACGGCAATCCGTGCCGGTCTACCTGACCTTCGGCATGCCGCAATATGACCGCGAAGGCCTGGCCGAGGCGGCGCGGCTGGCGCTGGGCAACGGTTACCGGCTGCTGAAAATGGTGGTGGCCGTCGATCCCGGCGGTTGGCGGGAGGATGCAGGCCGGATCCGGGCGGTGGCCGATGCAGTCGGGGACAAAGCCGAGATCATCATCGACGCCAACGAGGGATTCGAGGAAGACGAGGCCCGGCTGCTGGCGCGCGAGATCGGGGATTGCCCGATCGCCTGGTTCGAGGAACCGGTCCGCGGCAACGACCCGGCGGCGCTGGCCCGGCTGCGCAAGGATACGGGCATCCGCACCGGCGCGGGCCAGATGGAGGCGGATCCGCGGATATTCAGCATGCTGCTGGAGCGGAGGTCGGTGGATGTGCTTCAGCCCAACGTCCTTTATTGCGGCGGTTTCACCGGAGCCGCGCAGGTCGCCCGCCAGGCCGACGCAATGACGGTTCCGGTCGCCAATGGCGCAGGTTGGCCGCTGGTGAACATGCATCTGATAGCCGGCGCGCCCAATGGCTGGCTGCTGGAGCATCATGTTGCGCAGTCGGGCATCGAAGACGCGCTGTTCCGCGACCCGCCATATCCTGTTGACGGGAGGCTCGCAATACCGGAAAAATCGGGGCTTGGGTTGCGTATCGAACAGGCTGGCCTGGACGCGACCCGATTGGACGATTGAACGAAGCAGAATGAGGTAACGAAACCCGTGTCGGACAATCTGTACGAACTTTTCGCGCGTTGTTTCCCGAAGGACCGCAAGACGGTCTTCATGGAGACGCTGACCGGCGACCGCTTTACCTATGCGGACCTGGAGTCGATGAGCGCGCTTTATGCCGGCATGCTGCTGGAACTGGGCGTTGAGCCGGGCGACCGGGTCGCCGTACAGGTGGAGAAGAGCCCCGAGGCGATCATCCTCTATCTGGCGACGCTGCGTGCGGGTGCGGCCTTCCTGCCGCTCAACACAGCCTATACCGGGCCCGAGATGGAGTATTTCCTGGCCGATTCCGAGCCGCGCGTGGTGGTCTGCCGGCCGGATGACGAGGAGACGATCGCGCCGCTGGCCGAGGCCGCGGGCTGCGCCCATACGCTGACCCTGGACACCGACGGCGGCGGCAGTTTTTCCGAGCGCGCCTCCGGCGCCCATGCCATCGAGGGCTCCGTGCCGCGCGAACAGAAGGATCTGGCGGTGATTCTCTACACGTCCGGCACGACCGGGCGCTCCAAAGGCGCCATGCTGACGGTGGAGAATTTATGGTCGAACGCGAATACGCTGTGCGAGGCCTGGGGATTTACCAGCGACGACGTGCTGCTGCATGCGCTGCCGATCTTTCATGCGCACGGACTGTTCGTCGCCATCAACTGCGTGCTGGTCAGCGGATCGCGGATGGTATTCATGCCGAAATTCGACGCGGGCGAGGTCATGCGGGCGCTGCCGCGCTGCAGCGTGATGATGGGCGTACCGACCTTCTATACGAGGCTGCTGGCCCATCCGGATTTCACGGCCGAGACATTCAAGGGGCGGCGGCTTTTCATCTCCGGTTCGGCGCCGCTGCTGGCCGAGACCTGGAGCGATTTCCACGAGCGCACCGGCCACAGGATCCTGGAGCGCTACGGCATGACGGAGACCGTCATGAACTCGTCTAACCTGCTGGAGGGCGAGGACGGTCGCATTCCGGGCAGCATCGGCAAGCCGCTGCCGGGAATCGAGTTGCGCGTCGTCGGCGAGGATGGCGAGGAAGTGCCGGTCGGCGAGACCGGCATGCTGGAAGTGCGCGGCCCCAACGTGTTCAAGGGCTACTGGCGCATGCCCGAGAAAACCAACGCGGAATTCCGGCCGGACGGGTTCTTCATCACCGGCGACATGGCGCGCCACGACGAGAACGGGTTCCTGTATCTGGTCGGCCGTTCCAAGGATTTGATCATCACCGGCGGCTTCAATGTGTACCCGAAGGAGATCGAGGAAGAGCTGGACGTCATGGACGGCATTGTCGAATCGGCGGTGGTCGGCGTGCCCGACGCGGATTTCGGCGAACGCGTGGTCGCGGCGGTGAAACCGGGGGACGAACCGCCCACGGCCGAAGAGATCATCGCGAGGCTGAAGGAACGGCTGGCGGGCTACAAGGTGCCCAAGCAGATTCATTTTGTCGACGAGTTACCCCGCAACGTCATGGGCAAGGTCCAGAAAAACGTCCTGCGCGAACGGTACGGGTCTTAGGCGATCGAGCGACATCATCCTTCGAGACGCCCCTTCGGGGCTCGTGAGAGTCTGGCCCGAAATATGTTGCTGTTTTCATTGGCGTCTGCCGAGTCGAATGCAAGGCGCGGTCCGCGGGGCGATGCTTACGCATCGGCCAAGGGCCGCAAC
>DAOVHN010000006.1 GCA_030671915.1 Pseudomonadota bacterium | reverse complement strand
GTTGAGGCTGGTCATGGGTTCCTGGAAGATCATCGCCATGTCCCGGCCGCGGATCGAACGGCGCTCGCGCCTCGACATCGACAGCAGGTTCCGCCCGTCGAAGGTCAACTGGTCCGCCGTTACGACGCCCGTCCAGGGTAGCAATCCCATA
Organism: Pseudomonadota bacterium; assembly: GCA_030671915.1. Lineage (GTDB taxonomy): Bacteria > Pseudomonadota > Alphaproteobacteria > UBA8366 > JADFVY01 > JADFVY01. The sequence continues at coordinate 16,357 of DAOVHN010000006.1, read as the reverse complement.
AGGGCCAGCATGGCGACGCTCTTGCCCGACCCCGATTCCCCGACGATGGCGACGACCTCTTCCTCGCCGATCGACAGATCGAGCCCGTCCACCGCCCTGAAGAGGCCGGCTTTCGTCCGGAAATCGACGGACAGGTTTCTGATTTCGAGCAGAGCCATCAGCGTTTTACCAAAAGAGCCATCAGCGTTTCAGTTTCGGGTCCAGGGCGTCGCGCAAACCGTCGCCCATCAGGTTGAAGGCAAGAACCGTCACCAGGATCGCCAGGCCCGGGAAGGTCACCACCCACCAGGCCCGCAGCACAAATTCACGCGCTTCCGCCAGCAATGTGCCCCATTCCGGCGTAGGCGGTTGCGCACCCAACCCGAGGAAGCCCAGCGCGGCGGCGTCCAGGATGGCGCTGGAAAAACTGAGCGTCGCCTGCACGATCAGCGGCGCCGCGCAGTTGGGCAATACGGTGATAAGCATCAGCCGCGCGACGCCCGCGCCAGCAACCCGGCTGGCCGTCACATAGTCCCGCGACATCTCGCCGATCGCCGAGGCCCGGGTCAGCCGCACATAGTGGGGCAGATAGACGATCGCCAGCGAGAACATGGCGTTGATCAGGCTCGGCCCCAGGATGGCGACCACCACGATGGCCAGCAGCAGGCTGGGCAGCGCCAGCATGATATCCATGGCCCTCATGATAAGGGTTTCCACCGGCCCGCGCAGGAAGGCGGCGACCAGCCCCAGCGCGATGCCCGTCGACAGCGACAGGGTCACCACGATTAACCCGATCAGTAGCGAATAGCGCGCGCCATGGATGAGGCGCGACAGCATATCGCGGCCGACCGCATCCGTGCCCAGCGGAAAGGCCAGGGAACCGCCTTCCTCCCAGAAGGGCGGCCGCAGCAGGTGTTCGCGATACTGCTCGATTGGCGAATAGGGCGCGATAAAATCGGCGAACACCGCCATCAGGACGATCGTTACGATCACCGCAAGCCCGGCCACCGCCCCGCGGTTTTCGCTGAAATAGCTCCAGAACTCGCGCAGCGGATGCGGTGGGGCAGAGATTCCGTTGACGGTGTCTTCCGTCATGATTTGCCTGCATGGCGGATGCGGGGGTTGATCAGCCCATACGCGAGATCGACAAGAAGATTCACGGTTATCACGATACAGGCGACCAGCAGGATGCCACCCTGGACGGACGGGTAGTCGCGCCGGTAGATGGAATTGATCAGCCAGTTGCCGACACCCGGCCAGGCGAAAATCGTTTCGGTCAGGATGGCGCCGGCCAGCAGCACGCCGGTCTGCAGGCCAATGGTGGTGATAACCGGAATCAGCGCATTTCGCAGCGCATGAATGCCTATAATACGCATGGGCGCCAGTCCCTTGGCGTGGGCGGTGCGGATATAGTCCTCGCCCAGCACTTCCAGCATCGCCGAGCGCGTCTGGCGCGCGATCACCGCCAGCGGAATCGTGCCCAGCACGATGGTCGGCAGGATCAGATGCCGCAGCGCCGACTTGAAGGCGCCGGGTTCGTCGATCAGCAGGCTGTCGATCAGCATGAAACCGGTCGTCGGCTCGATGTAGTAAAGCACCGATATACGTCCCGAAACCGGGGTCCAGCCCAATGTTCCCGAAAACAGGATGATCAGCAGCAGGCCCCACCAGAAGATCGGCATTGAATAGCCGGTCAGCGAGATCCCCATGACCGTATGATCGAAAACCGTTCCGCGCCGCACCGCCGCGAGAATTCCCACCGGAAGACCGATCGCCAGGGCAAAGAAAAGGGCCATGAAGGAAAGCTCGATAGTGGCCGGGAAAAGGGTCAGGAATTCACTCAGGACCGGTTCCCGGCTGACGATGGAAGTACCGAAATCGCCGTTCAGGAGGTTATGCACGAAACCCAGATACTGTTGCCACAGGGGGCGGTCATATCCGAATTCCTTCAGCAGGTACGCGTGGCGCTCGGGGGCAATGCCGCGTTCGCCGACCAGCAGCTCGATCGGGTCGCCCGGGATCAGCCGGATCAGAAAAAAGGCAACGACCGTCACCCCGAAAAAAGTCGGGACAACCATGCCGAAGCGAGTAATGAAAAAGCGAAACAATGTCTGGCGGGGGAATGGCCGCAAGGCCGGGTGGGCGGGGACTTCCCCGCCCATCCAACAGAGCCGTTCGGAACGCTACTTCAGACCGACGCCATAGAAGATATGGCCGCCGAACGGATCGATGCGGTAATCCGATACTTCCTTGCGCACCGGCATGAAGACGACCGAATGGGCGATCGTGGCCCAAGGAGCTTCTTCCTTGAACACCAGCTGCGCCTTTTCGTAGAGCGCGGTTCGCTCGCCGATGTCGCTGGTCCGCTTGGCCTGGACCAGCAAGTCGTTGAACGGCTTGTGGCACCAGCGCGCGCGGTTGGTCCCGTCCTTGGCGGCATCGCAGCCCAGCAGCACATAGAGGAAGTTGTCCGGGTCGCCGTTGTCGCCGGTCCAGCCCAGCAATACCGTGTCGTGCTCGCCGTTCTTGGAGCGCTTCAGATACTCGCCCCATTCAAAGGTCACGATCTCTGCCTCGACGCCGATCTTGGCCCAATCGGCCTGGATGATTTCGGCCATGCGCTTGGCGTTCGGGTTGTAGGGGCGCTGCACGGGCATGGCCCAGATGTTGGTCTTCAGGCCCGCGGCCCCGGCTTCCGCCAGCAACGCCTTCGCCGCTTCCGGATCGTATGCATAATCCTTGGTGGCGTCGTTATAGGACCAGATGGTCGGTGGGATCGGGTTCTTGGCCGCCTTGCCGGCGCCCTGGAAGACCGCGTCGATGATCGCATCCTTGTTGATCGCCATGTTCAGCGCCTGGCGAACCCGCTTGTCGTCGAACGGCTTGCGCTCGACGTTGAAGGCCAGATAACCGACATTCAGGCCTTCCTGCTCAAGCACGTTAATATCGGGGTTGGCCTTTATCGTATCGATATCGGCCGGGTTCGGATAGGGCATGACGTGGCATTCGCCGACCTTCAGCTTCTGATAGCGTACGCTCGCATCCGGGGTGATCGCGAAGATCAGCGTATCGATCGCCGCCTTGCCGTCCCAGTAGCCCGGATGCGCCTTGTAGCGGATGACGGCGTCCTTCTGGTACTGGACCAACTGGAAGGGGCCGGTGCCCACCGGCTCCAGGTCGGCCTTTTCCGGGGTTCCGGCCGCCATCATCTTATCGGCATGTTCGGCCGACATGATGGACGCGAAATCCATCGCCATATTGGCGATGAAGGGGGCTTCCGGCTCGTTCAGGACGAATTTTACCGTGTAGTCGTCGACCTTGACGATTTCCTTGATCAGCGCGGGCATACTCATGCCCTGGTAATACTCGTAAGTGCCGCCGGATACCTTGTAATAGGGATGGGCGGGGTCGCCCTGGCGGTTGAAGCTGTGCAGCACGTCGTCGGCATTGAAATCGCGCGACGGCGTGAAGTTTTTCGTGGTGTGGAACTTGACGCCCTTGCGCAGTTTGAAGGTATAGCTCAGCCCATCGTCCGCCGCTTCCCATGATTCGGCCAAGGCAGCCACGATCTTCGTTGTTCCGCGCTCGAACTCGACCAGCTTGTTGAACAGCGTGCGCGAAGAGGCGTCAAAGGTCGTGCCGGAGGTATAAAGCGAGGGATTGAATCCCTCGGGGCTGCCCTCCGAACAATAGACCAGCGTCTTTTCTATTTCTGTGACGGTGGGGGGAAAGAAGCGTGGTTCCCAATAAGGGCGCGCCAACACCACAACGACTATTACAATTACAAGCCCCGCAACGAGCCAGAGCCAGGTTGCTCGAGTATTCTTACCCACGGTATGTTCTCCCTGTCATGTTCCAGTTGACCCGATCGGGACAACCCTTTTGCCTGCCCTGGGGCACGATAGTCATGTGACCCTTTGGTAGGTCATTCATCGGTAATGTTGTAAAATGCTAGGCTTCTTTCCGGCATGCTGTCAATGTATCTTGCACGCTGCACTTGCTGGGCCCGCCCGTCGCCTTACTTCAAATCCACGCCATAGAAATAATGCCCGCCAAGCGGGGATGTGCGGTAGTTGACGACCTCGTTTCGCATCGGCGTAAAATTTATCGAGTGGGCGATCGGCAGAATGGGGACTTCCTCGTCGAGAACCGCCTGCGCCAGCGCGTACAGTGTCTCGCGTTCGGACGGGTTTTTCGCGCGGGCGGCCTCATCCAGCAGGCGGTCGAATTTCCCGTTGCACCAGTAAGATCTGTTGGCGCCCGATTTCGCCGCCTCGCAGCCCAGGATCGGGGCAAGAAAAAGGGCCCGGTCCAGTGTTTCGGCGATCCAGCCGAACAGGGCGGCATCGTGTTGGCCGACCATGGTCTGCTTGATGAAGTCCCGCCCGGTGGTGACGATGATCCTCGAGTCGACCCCTATTTTCAGCCAATCTTCATGGATCATTTCCGCGGTGCGCCGTGCGTCGGGCAGGTAAGTCTTGCCGACCGGGCTGGGCCATATGTCTATTTCCAGTTTGGTGACCCCGGCTTTGGCCAGCAGCCGTTTCGCGCCTTCGGGGTCCGCCGCCGGCGGGGGCGGCGGTTTCCCCCGCGACCAGAGGCCCGCGGGAGCCATGGTCGTCGCCGGGCGCCCGATGCCCTGATATATTTTTTCCAGTATCGCTTCCCTGTCGATCGCCATCGCCAGCGCCCTGCGCACACGCGGATCGTTCAGCGGCGGCTTGGTGGTGTTGAATGCCAGATAGCCGACATCCATCCCTACCTGGCGCGCCAGCTTGACGTCGCCGTCGAGGGTCATGGCCGGGATGTCGGCCGGGTCCGGGTTCGCAACGACATGACATTCGCGGTCGCGCAGCTTTTGGAAGCGTATGGTGGCGTCTGGCGTGATCGTGAATACCAGATTATCCAGCGGCGTCTTGCCACGCCAATAGTCGGGATGCGCCACATAGCGGATCAGCGCGTCCCGCTGATGCTGGACCATCTGGAACGGGCCGGTTCCCACTGGCTCCATGTCCACCCGCTCCGGCGTTCCCGCCGCCAGCATCGCATCGGCATATTCCGCCGACAGAATCGAGGCGAAATCCAGGACGAGTATCGACAGGAAGGCCGGATAAGGTGAATCGAGCTCGAATATGACGGTACCGTTGTCTCCCGCTGTCACCGATTTTATGATTTTCGGCAGTCCCAGCCCCTGGAAATAGGGGTAGGTGCCGCCGGACACCTGATGATAGGGATGCCGCGGGTCCAGTTGGCGCATGAAGCTGAAAACCACGTCCTCGGCGGCAAGGGGGCGCGACGGGGTGAAATGCCGCGCCTTATGGAACGGCACATGCGGCCGAAGCCGGAACTCGTACCGCAGCCCATCCTCCGAAACATGCCAGGAAGTGGCGAGCGCGGGGACGATTTCCGCCTTCCCCGGCTCGTAGGCGACCAGCCGGTCATAGACCTGGCGCGAGGTGGCGTCGAAAGTCGCCTGGCGGAAGGAAAGCTGCGGATTGAGGGTGTCCGGGCTTTCCTCGGAACAGAACACGAGCGTCTTCACCTGCGCGGCGGCCCCGCCCGTGAACGCCGCCCAAAACAGAATCGCCAAGAGAAAATACCGAATCCTCACGCGCGGCCGCTCCCGTAATTTCCGTTCAATATGCCTGCAGGCTAGGCTCGGCTGTTTCGCCATGTCAATCCGGCGCCGATACCAAGGCTCGTTGATAATAACCCATTTGATGGCGCCCGGCGGCCCGCCGGGCAGGCGCGGTCCGCGGCGCGATGCACCCGCATCGGGCAAGGGCCGCAACGCACCCGGCGAGCCGCCGCACGCCACCGGAGGCCGGGTTCCCTTGACCACTCGCTGCCGCGGCACCACGGTGCGAGCCGCGCCTGACGAGCGGACAAGGGAACCCGGTCAAATGAGTTATTATCAACGAGCCTTGGTATTGCTTCCCTTTGACTTCCCCGTCCGCCCGTGTAATTTAGCGGTTTCGCCGGGGCGGCCCGGCAAATCGAGCCTGGAACAAGGAAACACCGACATGGCCATTTCAGCCGGAAACTCCCCGGAAAGCCGGGATATCGCCAGCGTTTTGCATCCCTATACCAACCTCGTCAAACACGAGGAAACAGGGCCGGTTATCATTACGCGCGGCGAGGGCGTGTGGGTCTACGACAATACCGGAAAAGGCTATATCGAGGGGTTGGCGGGGCTGTGGTCGACGTCGCTCGGGTTCGGCGAGGAACGGCTGGTCGAGGCGGCGGCGCGCCAGATGCGCGAGCTGCCCTATTATCACGCATTCGCATCGAAGAGCCATCTGCCGATGATCGAGTTGTCGGAGCGCCTGAAGGAACTGGCGCCGGTGCCCATGTCGCATGTTTTCTTCGCCAATTCGGGTTCCGAGGCGACCGACACCGTGGTTAAGATCGTCTGGTACTACAACAACGCCCTGGGCCGTCCCGACAAGAAGAAGATCATCAGCCGCATGAAGGCCTATCACGGCGTTACCGTCGCGTCGGCCAGCATGACCGGGCTGCCCGCGAATCACAGGGATTTCGATCTGCCGATCAAGAATATCCTCCATGCCGACTGCCCGCATTACTACCATGAAGGCGCGGACGGCGAGAGCGAAGAGGACTTCGCCACCCGCATGGCGGCGAACCTGGAGAAACTGATCCTCGACGAGGGACCCGACACGGTCGCGGCCATGATCGGCGAGCCCATCATGGGCGCCGGCGGCGTGATCATCCCGCCCGCGACTTACTGGGAAAAAATCCAGGCGGTTCTGGACAAGTACGACGTCCTCCTGATCGCCGACGAGGTGATTTGCGGTTTCCACCGCACCGGCAATGTCTTCGGTTCGCAGACCTCCAACATCAAGCCAAACGTGATGACGATGGCCAAGGCTCTGTCGTCTTCCTACTTGCCGATTTCGGCGGTGATGATGGACGAGAAGGTCTATACGGCGATCCGCGACAATTCGGCCAAGATCGGCATCTTCGGCCATGGCTATACCTATAGCGGCCATCCGGTAAGCGCCGCCGTGGCGCTGGAGACCTTGAAAATCTACGAGGAGCGCGATATCCTCGGCCATGTCCGTTCGGTGGCGCCGAGTTTCCAGAACGGCCTGCGCGGCTTTGCGGACCACCCGCTGGTGGGCGAGGTTCGCGGAACCGGCCTGATCGGCGCGATCGAGCTGGTGAAAAACAAGGAAACGCGCGAGAATTTCGCGCCCACTGACGGCGTCGGCCCGTTTTTCATGGCGCGCGCGCAGGAGCATGGATTACTCTGCCGGGCCATGGCGAACGATACCGTGGCCCTGTGCCCGCCCTTGATCGTCGGGCAAGACGAAATCGGCGAAATCATGGTGCGTTTCGGTAAGGCGCTGGAAGACACGGCGGTGATGGCGGCGGGCCTCTGAGGTCCCCGGTTTTCGCGGGTTGCGACAAATGGTCCCGCCTTTGATGTACGTCAAATCTCGTACATTGGCGCGGGGGTATGGTAGCTCAACCGTAAATGGGGGGCGAGTGAGGAATCTGCGATGATCGACTATGACCGTTTTTTCGAAGACAAGCTGCGGGCGCTCAGGAATGAGGGCCGGTACCGGGTATTCGCCGATCTTGAGCGCAAGGCCGGGCAATTCCCGAACGCGCTCTGTCATGACGGCGCCGAACTGTCCGACGTAACTGTCTGGTGTTCGAACGATTATCTGGGCATGGGGCAGAGTAAGCTGGTGCGTGACGCCATGGTCGAGGCGATCGACAAATGCGGCGCCGGGGCCGGCGGCACGCGCAACATTTCCGGCACCAACCATTACCACATTCTGCTGGAAGAGGAACTGGCCAGCCTGCATGGCAAGGAAGCGGCGCTGCTGTTTACCTCCGGCTATGTCGCCAACATGACGACCTTGTCCACGCTGGGCTCGCAACTGCCGGGCTGCATCCTCTATTCGGATTCGCTGAACCACAACTCGATGATCGAGGGCATCCGCCATTCCCGCGCCGAAAAACGCATCTTCAAGCATAACGATCCGGCCGATCTCGACCGGCTGTTGGCGGCCGACGACCCGGACGCGCCCAAGATCGTGATCTTTGAATCGGTCTACTCGATGGATGGCGACATCGCGCCGATTGCCGAGATTTGCGACGTCGCCGAAAAGCACAACGCCATCACCTTCCTCGATGAGGTCCACGCCGTCGGCATGTATGGCCCGAACGGCGCCGGCGTCGCTGAGCGCGATGGCGTAATGGATCGCATCGACATCATCCAGGGCACGCTGGGCAAGGCCTTCGGCGTGGTCGGCGGCTATATCGCGGCCTCGGCCGACCTGGTCGATTTCGTGCGTTCCTTCGGCAACGGCTTCATATTCACGACCTCGCTGCCGCCGGCGGTGGCGGCCGGCGCGCGGGCCAGCGTAAGCCATGTCCGCAAGACCCAGGCGTTGCGCGACCAGCACCAGGAACGCTCCGAGACGCTGAAGCGCAGGCTGAAGGAAGCCGGCCTGCCGGTGATGCCGTCGGTCTGCCATATCGTGCCGGTACTGGTGGGCGACGCGGCGTTGTGCAAGCGGGCCAGCGACCTTCTGCTGGAGCGCCACCGTATCTATGTCCAGCCGATCAACTATCCGACAGTGCCGATGGGAGCCGAACGGCTGCGGCTTACTCCCTGCCCGTTGCATGACGATGCAATGATGGACCGGCTGGTCGATGCGCTGGTCGATGTGTGGCGGGATCTGTCCCTGAAACGGGCCGCCTGACCCAACTTTTCGGATTTGACGCGCGCCGGCGACGGGAATGGAAAAATTCTCGTCGCATGAGTGCTATTGCCTTTAACCCACTATCCTCTTTACTTTTCGCCGTGCTTATTTAAGCATAGGGACCAGAGCCGGGATCGCCGGCCGCCAAGGCGCATCGTGTTGCGCCGGACTATAAGAACAGGGAACATAAGTCAGGCATGGCAGACAGTAACGAGCCGATCGTACGGTTCATCAACGTCCAGAAGAGCTACGATGGCGAAATTCTGGTCGTCAAGAATCTCAACCTTGATATTGCGCGCGGTGAATTCCTTACGATGCTTGGCCCGTCCGGCTCGGGGAAGACCACCTGCCTGATGATGCTGGCTGGTTTCGAGCCGGCAACCAATGGCGACATCACGCTGAACGGCAAGCCGATCAACAACGTGCCGCCCCACAAGCGCGGCATCGGCATGGTGTTCCAGAACTACGCGCTGTTCCCCCATATGACGGTGGCGGAGAACCTGTCCTTCCCGCTGGAGGTCCGGCGCATGGGCAAGGACGAGATTGAAAGCCGCGTAACCCGCGCGCTTGAAATGGTCCGCCTGCCGGAAATGGCGGGACGCCGTCCCGGGCAGCTTTCCGGCGGCCAGCAGCAGCGCGTGGCCGTGGCCCGCGCCCTGGTGTTCGACCCGGATCTGGTTTTGATGGATGAGCCGCTGGGCGCGCTGGACAAGAATCCGCGCGAGGAAATGCAGTACGAAATCAAGCATATCCATGAAAGCCTGGGCGTGTCGGTTGTCTATGTGACTCATGACCAGTCCGAGGCGCTGACCATGTCGAACCGCATCGCTGTGTTTAACGACGGCATCGTACAGCAGCTCTCGACGCCGGACGCCCTTTATGAGCGGCCGGAAAACGCGTTCGTCGCCCAGTTCATCGGCGAAAACAATCGCCTGATGGGAACAGTCAAAGAGGTCAATGGCGAGAGCTGCACCATCGAGGTCGACGGCGGCGGTGCCGTCATCGCCTTGGCGGTCAACATCGCCGGGAAGGGTGAGCGCACGACCCTGTCGCTGCGCCCCGAACGGGTAACCATCAACCCGCCGGAAGGATCGGTGCCCAACGTCTTCGAAGGGACGGTGGAGGAATTGATCTATCTCGGCGACCATATTCGCGCGCGCGTCAATGTGTGCGGCCATGACGACTTCATCGTAAAGGTGCCGAACGCATCGGGGCATGCCGCCCTGAAGGAAAAGACCAAGGTGAAGGTAGGTTGGGAATTTGAGGATTGTCGGGCGCTTGACGCCTGACTGTCAGGTCGGACTTTGCAGGCCAACTGGTTCCGGGGGGCTGGGACAGCGGGCCGACTTGAAAACAAGCCGCCGGCATTGCCGGCATAACGAAAACCGAAACGAGGGAGTGCCAAAATGAAATCGTTTCTTAAATTAACTTCTCTGGCCGTTGCGGGGCTGTTCGCCGCGTCGGCGGCCCAGGCGGACACCCTTACCATCGTCTCTTGGGGTGGCGCCTATACCAAGAGCCAGATCGAGGCTTATCACAAGCCCTATATCAAAAAGACCGGGGTTACGATCAATTCGGAGGACTACAGCGGTGGTCTCGCCGAAGTCAAGGCGCAGGTCGAAGCCGGCAATGTCACTTGGGATCTCATCGATCTCGAGCTTTCTGACGTGGTGCGTGGCTGCGACGAGGGCCTGCTGGAAGAGTTGCCGCTCGATGGTCTGCCCCCCGCGCCCGACGGTACGCCGGCTGCCAAGGACTTCCTGCCCGGCACGCTGCATGAATGCGGTATCGCGACAATCATCTGGTCGACCATCTACGCGTACGACAAGACCAAGTTCCCCAATGGCGGCCCGCAGACGATGGCCGATTTCTTCGACACCAAGAAGTTCCCCGGCAAGCGCGCCATGCGCAAGGGTCCGAAGCCGAACCTCGAATTTGCGTTGATGGGCGATGGCGTTCCCGCAGACAAGGTATACGAAGTGCTTAGCACGCCGGCAGGCGTCGATCGCGCCTTCGCCATGCTGGACAAGATCAGGGCCGACGTCCTGTGGTGGGAAGCCGGCGCCCAGCCGCCGCAGATGCTGGCCGACGGCGAAGTGGCCATGGCCACCGCCTATAACGGCCGTATCTTCAACGCGGTCGCCACCGAGAACATGCCGTTTGAGATCGTCTGGGATGGCCAAGTCTGGGATCTTGATCTCTGGAGCATTCCGAAGGGCTCGAAAAACAAGGCTGCGGCGATCGAGTTCATCAAGTACTCTACGGATACGCAGCGTCTTGCAGACCAGGCGGCCTGGATATCCTATGGTCCGGCGCGCGCCTCTTCGATCCCGCTGATCGGCAAGCATGCGGAAGCCGGCGTCGAGATGGGCCCGCAAATGCCGACGGCGCCCGAAAACTTCAAGAACGCCCTCCAGAACGATTGCGAATGGTGGGCCGACCACCAGGACGAACTGAATGAGCGGTTCGCCGCCTGGCTGGCCAAGTAATACCGGTTACCGGGGGGGGTGGGTGCTGCCCGTCCTCCCCGTTTTTTCGAGTTTAAGAAACAAGAAATTCCGACAGGGACGGCAAGGCTGAAATGGCCGACATACCGGCGAATCAGGCGACACTGACGACGGCGGACGGCGTACCGCTGAAAACCAAGCTGAGGCAGACTCAGCGGCGCATGAAGATGCGCGCCCTGGGGTTGGTCTTGCCGTTGCTCGCCTTCATTGCCGTCACCTTTATCTGGCCCATCGGCCTCATGGTTTATCGCGGCGTCGATAATCCCGTGTTCAGCGAGGTCATGCCGAACACCAACGCGGCGTTGGCGCGCTGGGACACGCAAGCCGATGAAATTCCACCGGAAGATATCGTCGCCATCGTGGCGCGGGACCTGGCCCAGGCGCGCAGGGACAAGACGATGGGCCGGGTGGCGACTCGCATGAACTACGATCTGCCCGGTTCGCGCTCTCTCATCACATCCTCGGCCCGAAAACTCGCCAAGATTGAGGGGGACGTTGTCTGGACCGAGGAAATGGTCAAGATCGACAAGCGCTGGGGTGAGCGCAAAACCTGGATGGCCATGCGGCTTGCGTCCGAGCGTTACACAATGGCCTTCTACATGGCTGCCCTCGACCGGACCTTCGATGAGGACGGCAATATCACCATGCAGCCGGAAGAACGGCAGATTTATGTCACCCTGTTCCTGCGCACCGTATGGGTCAGCCTTCTCATCACGGTTTTGTGCATCCTGCTGGCTTATCCGATCTCCTACCTGATGGCGACCCTGCCGCTAAGGACCAGCAACTTATTGATGGTTATGGTGTTATTGCCGTTCTGGACGTCGCTGCTGGTGCGCACCACCTCATGGATCGTGCTGCTGCAAAAGCAGGGCGTGCTGAACGACATCCTGGTGTTCATCGGCGTGTTCAGCGATGAGGGACGCATCCGTATGATTTACAACATGACGGGCACGGTGATTGCGATGACCCATATCCTTTTGCCCTTCATGGTGCTGCCGCTCTACAGCGTGATGAAGACGATTTCGCCCAGCTATGTGCGCGCCGCCCGATCGCTTGGCGCCACGCCGGCGCGCGCCTTCTGGAAAATCTATTTCCCGCAATCGGTGCCGGGCATCGGCGCGGGCTCGATCCTCGTCTTCATCCTGGCGGTCGGTTACTACATCACGCCAGCCTTGGTCGGCGGCGAGTCGGGTCAGCTGATCAGCAACTTCATTGCCTTCCATATGCAGAAATCGCTGAACTGGAGCCTGGCGGCGGCGCTGGGCGGCATCCTGCTGGGCGGCGTGCTGGCGCTGTACTGGATCTACAACAAGCTTGTCGGCATCGACAACATGAAGATGGGATAGACCGACATGGCCTTGCCCGCATATGCAACCCCGCTGGACCGCATCTGGCATTACGGATTCCGTATTGGCTGCGGTGCGATTTTCGTGTTCCTGATCGCGCCGATCCTGGTGATCATCCCGCTGTCCTTCAATGCCGAGCCCTATTTCACCTTTACCGCCGGCATGCTCCGGCTCGACCCGGACGCCTTCGGGCTCCGCTGGTACGAGGATATCATCACGAACGAACAGTGGATGCATTCCATCAAGAACAGCTTCATCATCGGCATTTCGGCGACGATTCTGTCGGTCACGCTGGGTACGCTGGCCGCGCTGGGGCTCAGCCGCTCCTATCTGCCTTACCGGACGGCGCTCATGGGGCTTCTCATCTCGCCGATGATCGTGCCGCTGATCATCTCGGCCGCGGGCATGTTTTTCTTCTATTCGAATATCGGCCTGGCACAGACCTATCCGGGCATCATCCTGGCGCATACGGCGCTGGGCACGCCCTTCGTCGTTATCACCGTAACCGCGACACTGGTCGGTTTCGACCACAGCCTGACGCGCGCGGCGCAGAATCTGGGGGCGGATCCGGCGACGACTTTCTTCAAGGTGCAGATGCCGCTGATCCTGCCGGGCGTGATTTCCGGTGGGCTTTTCGCTTTCGTCACCTCCTTCGACGAGGTTGTGGTGGTGCTGTTCCTGTCCGGCTTCGAGCAACGCACCGTCCCGCGCCAGATGTGGGCCGGCATCCGCGAACAGATCAGCCCCACGATCCTGGCCGTCGCTACGCTGCTGATCACTTTCTCCATCATCCTGATGACGGGGCTGGAACTGCTGCGCCGCCGCAACGAGCGCCTCAGGGGACTGTCGCCCGGCTAATCTGACAAATGTGATTTGAATTTGTTAACCGGATTCCCATATTTAGGTGTAATATTGGTCCCGGAGCATTTTGCACGGACGGAATATCATGTATCGCGACAACACGCTCATTCCCGCCGAAGCGGTGCGGCTCGCCGCACTGGGCGGCCTTGCCGATGGCGACAAGAGCTATGGCGATCTCGCGCGTGAGATTCGTTTCTTCGTTGCGCGCATCGTCGGGCCGTCGCTCGACCTGCTGGGCACTTCGCTTGAACTGCTGCGTCTGGAGGGGCTGATCGAGGCGGTGGACGGCACGGCCGCCACCGAAACCCTGCCCGACGATTCGAAACTCCGCATCACGGGCGAGGGTGAGTCCGCCTTCAATGTCCTGATGACTTCCAACGTCCGTGGACTCGCTAACGATCTCAGCCGCCTTGTAATCGCGCTGAAGATGCGTTTCCTGCCGCTGATGTCCGAGGAAGACCGCCACGAGCAGGCGGAAATCCTGGCCGAGGCCTGCGAAACCGAGCTTGCCCGGCTGCAGGATCTGCGCGCCAGTTACGCTAATGGCTATCTGGCCGAATGGCTGGACCATGAAATTGCCGAGGCGACTGAACGCCGCGACTGGTTCACCGCCCTGGACGGACGTATCTGACCGTTTATTTGTTTTCGGTTCCGACCGTTTCCGCGCAAGCGGAAAATAACTTCAATATACGTGCTGGCCGCCGGTGACGAAGATCTCCGTTCCCGTTACATAACCGAAATCCGAATTGACCAGCTGGTAGACGCAGCCCGCGACCTCCTCGGCCGTGCCCATGCGGTGCATCGGGATGCGGTTGATCAGCGGCTCGTACTCGTCGCCGACCATCTCGGTCTCGATTTCGCCCGGGGCCACCGCGTTGACGCGCACGCCTAGCTGCGCGAACTCCACCGCCATCTCGCGGGTCAGGGCTGACAGGGCGGCCTTGGACGTCGAATAGGCCGATCCCGCGAATGGATGGATGAAATGGCCGGCGATCGAGGTGATGTTGACGATCGCCGCGCCGCCGTCCTTCGACCCGCGGCTCAGCGCCGTCGCGAAACCCCGGCTCAGCATCAACGGCGCGAACAGGTTCAGGTCGAATACATTGCGCCAGCCCTCGATGGGCCCGTTCAGGCAGCCCAGCCGTTCCTTGATCGGGGTCTTCGGCGATACCGCCGCGTTGTTGACCAGGGCGTGCAGCGGCGCGCCGTCCAGCGCCTCGTTGGCCTGGCGCACGAAGTTCTCGAGCGAATCCATGTCGCCCAGGTCGGTCGGTATATGGTGGGTCCAGTTGGGGTCGCGCTTGCAGGCCTCGGGCGCTGCATCGCGGCTGCAGGTGATGATCCGCCAGCTCTCCGATGAAAAGCGCTTCACCGTGGCGTGGCCGATACCGCGGCTCGCGCCCGTCAGGATCACCGTCTTTCGTTGTTCATTCATAGTGCTGAGTCTATCCGAATTAGCACCTCGTGCAAGCAGGGAAACTTATGGTGGACTCCAATATGGTTTGCACTGATTCCGGCTTGAAACAGCGGTGCGACCTCACCCTTCGAGACGCCCCTTGCGGGGCTCCTCAGGATGAGGCTCCAATGCTTGTGTCCTCATCCTGAGGAGGTTGCGAAGCAACCGTCTCGAAGGGTGAGGTCGCGCGGTGCCTGTTAAACCACATCGAATTTCGCCCTAATGCGCCATCAGCACCGGCATGTCGGCGGCGGCGAGGACTTCGTAGGTCACGCCGCCGAATACCAGTTCGCGCAGGCGGCTGTGCGTATAGGCGCCCATGACCATCAGGTCGGCGCCCGCTTCCCTGGCGGCGATCAACAGGGTCGCCGACATGGAATCCTCCCCGGCTTCCTGACTATGGATCTGCGCTTTCACCCCATGGCTGGCCAGGTAGCCGGCCAGTGCTTCCGGAGTCGCCTCCGGCGGGCAGGGGTCGCCGACGGTCAGAATCGTCACGTCGTCGGCCCCCTTCAGGAAGGGCATGGCGGCGGTCACGGCCCGGGCGGCCTCCAGTCCGCCGTTCCAGGCGACGGCGACATGCCCGCCGACCGTCTCCGGCGCGCCCGCCGGCGCCACCAGCAGCGGCGTGCCGCTATCCATCAGCGCGGCCTCCAGGGTTTCGGTGATCGTGGTGACCGCGTTTTCGTCCTCGGCGCGCGCGATGACCACTACGTCGGCCACGCGGCCGCGCCGCGCCACGCAGGCGTCCGGGCGGCCGGTATCCTCCATCCAGGCGCAGTTCGGGCCGTCCGCCGCCGAATCGCCCATGGCAAGGCCGGTCCGGGCCCGCCAGTCGTCGAAGGTCTGGCGCACCCGCTTCGCCCGCTCGTCGGCCTGTTGCTCGGCGCTGGCGATCATCTCCTCGATCAGGGCGCCGGACATGCCTTCGCCGATATAGGGGATCATGGTTCGCGGATCGGCGCGTATATGCATGACATCGATATGCGCCGAGAATTTCCGGGCAACGGCCACCGCCGTCGCCAATGCCGCCTCGTCCGACGGTACGCCGAACAGCGGTGTCAGAATTACCTTGATCGCCATTTTGTAATCCTCTCGTCTGATTTACACCACTAGTACAACTATAACCCATTGCGCCATGTCCGGTATGACCTGTGTCAAACCATGTGGAGAAGGCGTTCCATCACCTCGTCAACCGTGCCGGAAGCATCGATGCGTGTCCAGCCCATCGGCCCCTGTTCCAGGGTCGGATGCGCGTGCAGGAAGTCGACCGTCGCGTCCGAGGCATCTCCCCGGCGACCCGAGACCCGTTCGATCCGTACTTCAATCGGCGCATCGATCCAGAACCCGCGGAACGGCGCGCCGGCATCGCGCGCCGCTTGCTCCAGCGCATTGCGCTCCGCAGGGTCGGCATGGACGGCGTCCACGATAACGGACATGCCGGCGGCGAGGGCGGTCCCGGCATCCTCG
>DAOVHN010000198.1 GCA_030671915.1 Pseudomonadota bacterium | reverse complement strand
GTTGGCGCGCGGCCTTTGCCCGATCGTGGTGGTCAACAAGGTGGACAAGCCCGATGGCCGCCCCGACGAGGTGGTGAACGAGGTTTTCGATCTGTTCGCGGCGCTGGATTCGACCGAGGAACAGCTCGATTTCCCGATCATCTTCGCTTCCGCCAAGGAAGGCTGGGCGGCACAAGGCTTGGACGACCCCCGCGACACCCTGGAGCCGCTGTTCGAGGCCATTTCCGCCCGCGTGCCGTTGCCCGTGGCCGAAAAGGATGCCCCGTTCCAGATGCTGGCGACGACGCTGGAATCGGACCCCTATCTGGGTCGTATCCTGACCGGCCGCATCCATTCGGGCCGGGCCAAGGTGAATATGGCGGTGCGCGCGCTGGCGCGTGACGGCACGGTGCTGGAAACGGGGCGGCTCAGCAAGCTTCTGGCCTTTCGCGGGCTGAAGCGCGTCCCGGTGGACGAGGCAGAGGCCGGGGACATTATCGCCATCGCCGGGCTGGCGAATGCGACGGTCGCCGACACGCTGGCGTCGCCCGAGGTTACGGAGGCCCTGCCCTCGCGCGAGGTCAGCCCGCCGACCATGGCGGTGACCTTCGCGGTCAACGATTCCCCGCTGGCGGGCCGCGACGGCAGCAAGGTGACCGGCCGCATGATCGGCGAGCGGCTGATGCGCGAGGCCGAGGGCAATGTCGCCATCCGCATCAGCGAGACCGCGGAAAGGGACGCCTACGAAGTGGCGGGCCGCGGCGAGTTGCAGATCGGCGTGTTGATCGAAACGATGCGCCGCGAGGGGGTCGAGTTGTCGATCAGCCGTCCGCGCGTGATCTACCGGAACGACCCGGAAACCGGGCAGCGGCTGGAGCCGATCGAGGAAGTCGTGGTTGACGTGGACGAGGAATATGCCGGTGCCGTGGTCGAAAAGATCGGCATCCGCCGTGGCGAGATGACCGATATGCGGCCGTCCGGCGGCGGCAAGACGCGGGTCACCTTCCATGTCCCCTCGCGCGGCCTGATCGGCTATCACGGGGAATTCCTGACCGATACCCGCGGCACCGGCGTGATGACCCGGCTGTTCCATGGATACGCGCCCTATAAGGGGCCGATTCCGGGTCGCCGCGAGGGTTCCATGATCGCCAACGGGCCGGGCAAGGCGGTGGCCTATGCGCTGTGGAACCTCGAAGAGCGTGGGCGGCTGTTCATCGAGCCGGGCGAGGATGTCTATGAAGGCATGATCATCGGCGAGAATTCCAAAGGCAACGACCTCGGGGTCAATCCTCTCAAGGGCAAGCAGCTCACCAATATGCGGGCCTCCGGCAAGGACGAGGCCGTGCGCCTGACTCCGCCCGTCAAGATGGGCCTTGAAGACGCGGTGTCCTATATCGCCGACGACGAACGCGTCGAGGTGACGCCGAACTATATCCGCCTGCGCAAGGCCCTGCTGGACCCCCACGAACGCAAGCGCAACCAGCGCAGGCGAGAGGCCGACGCGGGGTAAGGCCCGCCGGGCGGGTTGTCGCCCGAAAGCAGCCCAACAAAAAAACCGCACCCCACGAACGGCGCTGCTATGCTCGCAGCCATGATTCGTGCGCGACCGCATCATATTGCTGAACGGCTTGGGCCGCCTGTTTTAGAGGCGGCGGCGTGAAAAGCTGGGGCGAATCCATACGGGCTTTCCTGTCGCCGCGCGTCATCGGCATGCTGTTCCTGGGCTTTTCGGCGGGCCTGCCGATCCTGCTGGTATTCAGTACGTTGTCGATCTGGCTGCGCGAGGCCGGGGTGGAGCGGGCGACCATCGGATTTTTTAGCTGGGCCGCGCTGGCCTATGGCTTCAAGGTAGTCTGGGCGCCCGTTGTGGACCGGCTGCCCCTGCCATTGCTGGAAGGTTTGCTTGGCCGGCGTCGATCCTGGATGTTGCTGGCGCAGGCCGGGATTATCGCGGCGCTGGTTTTGAAGGCCTTCAACGACCCGGCGACCGATCTGACGATGGCGGCGGTCTTTGCGGTATTGCTGGCCTTTTCGTCGGCCACACAGGACATCGTGATCGACGCCTATCGCATTGAGGCCGCGCCCCGCGAAATGCAGGGTTTGATGTCGGCGACCTATATCGCGGGTTACCGGTTGGGCATGATCGCTGCCAGCGCCGGCGCGCTGCAAATTGGGGGGTTTTTGGATCCTGACCCAGATAGCTATCAGTATGAGCCCTGGATTGCGACCTGGCTGGTTATGGCCGGGATGATGCTGGTTGGCGTGGCGACAGTGCTGGTGATCAGGGAACCGGAACGCAACAGCGCCGCGGCCAAATACACCGAATGGTCCGTCACCGAATATGCACGTTTCCTGGGAACGTTTGCCGCAGCCGTGGCAACATTCGCCCTAGCCTTCTCTTTCCTGGGAGGGTCGTTGCCCGTTTTCGTCGGCCTCAAAGCGGTGCTGTTCGCAGAGCAGAGCGTGGGGCTATTGACTGGCTTTCTAATAGAAGCCGTAAGGCTGGTCTCGGCCATAGGGGCGGCTGTTCTGGTTGGTATTGTGCTGGTACGGGTGGGGGTCGTGCCGCGCGAGATGGCGCACGAAACCTATGTTACGCCTTTTGCCGATTTTTTCCGCCGTTTCGGGCGTGCGGCGCTGATGGTGCTGGCGCTGGTCGCGACCTATCGCATCGCCGATGTGGTGATGGGGGTGATGGCCAATGTCTTCTATGTTGATCTCGGGTTCGAAAAGCAGGAGATCGGCCTAATTTCCGGCGGGTTCGGGCTGGTGATGACGATTTTCGGCGGCCTTGCCGGCGGGCTGCTGATCATGCGTTACGGCATCCTGCGCATGCTGTTTGTGGGCGCAGTGCTGGCGGCCGGGACGAATTTGCTGTTCGCACTGCTTGCCATGACCGGCAAGGTTCTGTGGATGCTGATGTTCGCCATCGCTGCCGACAATCTAAGCGGCGGTATAGCGGCGGCGGCGTTCGTCGCCTATCTGTCCAGCCTGACCAGCGCCCGCTTTACGGCCACGCAATATGCATTGTTCAGCTCGCTGATGCTTTTGCTGCCCAAACTTATTGCTGGCTACTCCGGTGTCGCGGTGGATGCCGTGGGCTATCCGGCCTTCTTCGTCGGCACGGCGGTCCTCGGCGCGCCGGTATTGCTGCTGGTGCTGTTCGCCGGTCGCTTGGCGCCCGTTCGGAACAACGCCGAAGACTGAGCGTTTGCACACAGACGAAACGCTGTCACCACAGCCATTTGCCACTTGTTATTGTGCAGCGCAGCAAAACGGTATATGCTTCCTTTTCCAGTGCGGAGAGAGGAACAATGGACATCAACAAGATTCCCGTGGGCGAAAATCCGCCCTGGGACATCAACGTCATTATCGAGGTTTCGCTGGGCAGCGACCCGGTGAAGTACGAGTTCGATAAGGACTCCGGTGCCATCTTCGTCGACCGGTTCCTGCATACGGCGATGTTCTATCCGGCCAATTACGGTTTTATCCCGCATACGCTGTCGGGCGACGGCGACCCCTGCGACGTGCTGGTGGTCGGACGCATCCCGGTGGTGCCCGGCGCCGTCGTTCGCTCGCGGCCCGTGGGCGTGCTGATGATGGAGGATGAGGGCGGCATCGACGAAAAGATTCTCGCCGTTCCCGTGGACAAGCTGCATCCCTATTTCACGGACGTCGTGTCCTACCGCGACCTGCCGGAAATCCTGCGCGACCAGATCGCCCACTTCTTCACACACTACAAGGACCTGGAGAAAAACAAGTGGGCGAAGGTGACGCGCTGGGGCGAGGCTGAGGAGGCGACCCGCATGATCGAGGAAGGGATCGCCCGCGCCAAGGCCAAGGACAAGGTTACGGCGATCCGCTGACCCCTTGCCATCCCACCCCGCCGGGAGTCATCCTGTCAGGGCGGAGGTAACCATGAGCGATATGATGGAAGTCGCCGAGGGCGACATCACGAAACTGGCCGTCGACGCCATCGTCAACGCGGCGAATACGTCGCTGCTGGGCGGCGGCGGCGTGGACGGTGCGATCCATCGTGCGGCGGGCCCGTCACTTGTGCGGGAATGCCGGATGACCGGCCGCTGCCCGACCGGCGAAGCGCGCATCACCAAGGGCTACAAGCTCCCGGCGAAACATGTGATCCATACCGTCGGTCCTGTTTGGGACGGCGGCAGCCATGGTGAGGGCGGATTGCTGGAAAATTGCTACCGAAACAGTCTGGCCCTGGCCCGCGAGGCCGGCGTCAGGACCATCGCCTTTCCGGCCATATCGACCGGCGTCTATCGCTTTCCCCTGAACCGCGCGGCGCGCATCGCCGTTGCCACGGTCGCGGACGAACTGGCCCGCGATCGCGGCTCCATCGAAAAGGTAATCTTCTGCACTTTCGGCGCGGCGGCAACGGACGCCTACCGCGCGGCGCTCACGGCGCTCGTCGAATGACTGTTCGCAGCCTGGAGAGCCTGTTCAACCCGTCGTCGATTGCGTTGATCGGCGCCAGCAAGACACCCGGCACGGTCGGCTACGTGCTGGCGCGCAACCTGATGAGCGCCGGATTCGACGGGCCGATCATGCCGGTCAATCCGAAACACCGCGCGATCGGCGGCGTGCTGACCTGGCCGAACGTGGGAAGCCTGCCGGTCACGCCGGAACTGGCGGTGATCAGCACGCCGGCCGATGTCGTTCCCGGCATCGTGGCGGATTTGCGAAACAGGGGCACAAAGGCCGCCATCGTCGTCACCGCCGGCTTCGGGGAAGGTGGCGACCGGGACGGCCTTTCGCTCGCCGGGGCGCTGCGCGAGGCCGCCGGCGACATGCGTATTGTCGGGCCGAACGTGCTCGGCGTCATGGTGCCGGGCATCGGGCTCAACGCCGGTTTTGCGGGCAGGACGCCGCTGGTCGGCGACCTCGCCTTCGTCGCCCAGTCGGGGGCGGTGCTGGCCTCGGTGCTGGATTGGGCGACTGCGCGCGGCATCGGCTTTTCCCACATGGTATCGCTGGGCGACATGCTGGACGTCGATTTCGGCGACATGCTGGATTATCTCGGCCGCGACCCGCATGTGCGGGCGATTCTGCTCTATATCGAGGCGGTCAAGGACGCCCGCAAATTCATGTCGGCGGCGCGCGCGGCGGCGCGCATGAAGCCGGTGGTCGTCGTCAAGGGCGGGCGGCAACCGGAAGGCGCGCGGGCGGCAACCTCCCACACCGGCGCGCTGGCCGGCTCCGATGCGGTCTACGATGCCGCCTTCCGGCGCGCCGGCATGCTGCGGGTGACGGACATGGCGGAACTGTTCGACGCGGTCGAGACCCTGTCGCGGGCGCCGCGTATCGGCGGCGAGAGGCTGGCGATCATCACCAATGGCGGCGGCATGGGCGTGCTGGCAACCGACGGGCTGATCGACGAAGGCGGGACCCTGGCGGCATTGTCGGACGAAACCATTGCCCGGTTGGGCGCGGCCCTGCCGCCCACCTGGAGCCACGGCAACCCGGTCGATATCATCGGCGACGCGCCGGCCGAGCGGTATAAGGCGGGGATGGAGGCGCTGCTCGCCGATCCCGGGATTGAT
>DAOVHN010000258.1 GCA_030671915.1 Pseudomonadota bacterium | reverse complement strand
TGCCGACCGGAACAAACACCCCTCTCGAAACCCGTGGAAAACCCTGGCGCATCGGGTTGAACCTCTCCCCCGCGCGCCTCGCCCGCCTCAATCCCCCGTATAGAACTCCGGGTAATTGTCCTTCACCACCGGCCCGTCGCTGGCCAGCGCGTGGCAGCTGTCCAGGTGGCCGGGTTTCTTGCCTGGCTCGCTCTGGTTGGTCTTGCGCACGCGGGTCTGGTAGGCGACCGTGGCGATCGGGCCCAGCAGTTCGAACAGGTGGGTGCAGCCATGCACGCCGCCGACGCGCTTGCGGGCCTCGCGCGTCCATCCCGGGCCTATGGTCAGGCCGGCGAGTTTCTTGAAGTCGGGCGTGATTTCGCCGCAGATACCGAAGGGACTGTAATCGGTCGCGGCCTCGACATCGTGAATCACCATGCTGTCATCCAGGGTCAGGCGCAGCCACATGTCGTGGATCGGCTCGCCGGCCTCGATGGCGCCTCGCTCGCGGTTCGGGAAGCCGTAGGTCTTGGTGTCGGTCAGATGGGCCTCGATATCCCACATGCCGTCCTCGCGGCGGTAACCCCGCAGGGTTATGTCGCGGCTGTGAATATGTTCGCGCGGCGCTGGCGGCGATAGCGGCATGGAATTCCTCTTGGCCCTGTTACCCGGATTGTGCGGTGCGATGAATATGGCGGGCGGGCAGGCGCGGTCAAGCCCGCGGCGGCGCGGGCGGAGAAAATTAATTCTGTCCCGAGGAGCCAAGAAAAGCCTATAGTTAATAAAACATTAATGGGGCAGGAGGCGTAAATGAAGGCAAGGCTTCTGGCCGGCACCGGGATCGCCGGCATGATGGCGTTTTCCGGTGGCGCATTCGCCGGTGGCGTCGCGCCGATTTGGCATCTGTCGGGGAACGCGAATTTCCAGGCCTACTGGATCGACCAGGATGCGGTGGGACTGGCGTCATCGGCGGTTTTTGTTACCGCCTGGTGGCCCACAACGCAAGTCAGCCAGGTCAATGTCGGGGCGCCCCAGGAACATGACTGGTATTTCGGCGTCGATGAGGCCGAACTGCAGCTGGAGGTTTCAGGCACCGCGGACAACGGCCTGAACTACGGCTTCAAGATCGAAATCAACGCCAACACCACCGACGGAACGGTTGCCGACGAGGCGCGCCTGGAATTTTACGGCCGCTGGGGCACCCTGCAGATGGGCGACGAGGACGGCGCCGACAATGTCATGAATTATGGCGGCGAGGAGCTGCTGGGTGGGGCCGGCGGCTTCGACGGCGACCATAACGACTATCTGTTCCGCGCCGGTTTTCTGACCCAGTCCGTCGCCTTCGACAGTGGCGGCCCGGCCTTTCCACTGCTCGCCGGCGACACCGGAGATGCCACCAAGATCAGCTATTATTCGCCCCGCATGGCGGGCTTCCAGTTCGGCGCCAGCTACACGCCCACGCCGAACGATGGCGACGCCTTCAAGATCGACGGCAACTGGGAGGATCATTACGGGATCGGCCTCAATTACGACCGCAGCTTTAGCGATTTTCGCCTGCGGGCGAGCGCGGTCTATGCCGCGGCGACAAACAACTTCATCAGTCAGTTCGGCTGGGAAGGGCAGGATTACGCGGCCTGGTCGGTCGGCGGCATCGTCGGCTGGGGCCCGGTCAGCGTCGGCGGCGGCTATGCCGACAACGGGGATTCCGGCTGGTGGACAGGTGTCGATACCGGTTACTGGAACGTCGCGGCCGCCTTCGAATCGGGGCGGTTCTACCTGGCCGCGGGCTATTTCGAATCGCTGACCGACTGGGGTGCGGGCTGGGAGAGCACCTACAACCATACCTCGCTTACCGCGGACTACAGCGCCGCCCCGGGGCTGAACCTTTATGCCGAAATCGATTTCATCGAAGACGACGTCTACAATGGATCGGTCCACAACGAGGCGACCGCGGTGATCCTTGGCGCGAATGTGAGTTTCTGATTCAGCCGGATCGGATAGCACGAGCCTTGAGCGGGCGGCGGGGAAACCTGCCGCCCTTGTTATGTCGGCCGCCCGCTATTCCGCTTCTTTGCGCTCCGCCGCGGCGATCGCGCCGGGCGGGGTGACGCGGAGGGAGGTGAGCTGGTTGCGCACCCGGCGCAGCACCTCGAAGCGAAAGCCATGGAAGGTGAAGGTCTGGCCCTTATCGGGGATCAGCCGCGATTCATACATCACCAGGCCGGCGATGGTGGCGGCTTCCTCGTCGGGCAGGTTCCAGTCGAATTCGCGGTTCAAGTCGCGGATCGTCACCGTGCCATCGACGATACAGCCGCCGTCGGGCTGCGGGCGCACGCCGCTGACCGGGGTGTCGTGCTCGTCCTCGATCTCGCCGACGATTTCCTCCAGGATATCCTCCAGCGTCACGATACCCATCAGCGAGCCGTATTCGTCCACCACCACGGCGAAATGCTCGCGGCGGCGGCGGAAGGCCTGAAGCTGATCCAGCAGGCTGGTGGTGTCGGGGATGAACCAGGGTTCGGCCGGCAGCTCGCCGAAATCGATCTTCGACACCTCGCCCTTATGCCGGCGCAGTTCGCGCAGCAACTCCTTGGTGTGCATGATGCCGACCACATTGTCCTGGTCGTCGCGATAGACGGGAATGCGGGTGAACTGGCTGTCGAGCACCTGGTCGACGATCCCGTCGGGCTTGTCGTCAAGATCGATCATCGACACCTTCTTGCGGTGGGTCATGATCTCGCCCACCTCGACCTCGTCGAGATCGAGGATCGAACGCATCATCTGGCGCTCGTGGCGGGTCTCCGGTTCGATGCCCTCATGCAGGTCGATGGCGCCGCGCAACTCCTCCTCGGCCTGCTCGCGCCCAAGCTCTGCCCCCAGAACGATGCCGAAGGGTTTCAGGGTGATCCGCACCACCACATAGATCGCATGGGTGACGGGGGCCAGGACCGATACCAGGATATTCACCGCCGGCGCCACCTTCAGCGACATGTTGTCGGCGTGGCTCAGCGCCCATGTCTTGGGCAACACTTCGGCGAAGACCAGTACCAGGAAGGTCATGCCCAGGGTGGCGTAGACCACGCCAGCCTCGCCGAAAACTCCCATCAGCATGCTTGTCGCCAACGCCGAGGCCAGGATATTGACCAGATTGTTGCCCAGCAATATGCCGCCAATCAGCCGCTCGTTGCGGTCGCGCAGCGCCAGCACGATGGCGGCGCGCCGGTCCCCCCGCTTGGACAACGAATGCATACGCGGCCGCGAAGCCGCGGTCAGCGCCGTCTCGGAGCCAGAGAAAAGCCCGGACAGCACCAGCAGAACCAGGATAATCCCCGACGTAATCAGCAATTCCGGCGTCATGCCGCTACCGCTCCTTCCATGAACGCGGTTAGTTCCTCACCCGGGACATCGCGCGTGACGAAGGCCTCGCCGATGCCGCGTGTCAGGATGAAAGTCAGTTGGCCGCCCGTC
The DNA here is from genome assembly GCA_030671915.1 of Pseudomonadota bacterium. Taxonomy (GTDB): domain Bacteria; phylum Pseudomonadota; class Alphaproteobacteria; order UBA8366; family JADFVY01; genus JADFVY01. The sequence continues at coordinate 1,205 of DAOVHN010000258.1, read as the reverse complement.
ACCTTCTTGTCCTTGGCCATATGGCCGATCAGCCGCTTGGGGCTCCATACCATCGAATTCGTAAAGTTGGTGCCGGTGGGCAGGCCGACCGCGCCCAGATGCCTGCGCACCCGCGCGGCGTCTTCGGCCGGGCACAGCCCCATGCGTACCGACAGGTCGAACGCCATCACCATGCCGATCGCCACCGCCTCGCCATGAAGAAGCGTGTGGCCGAACCCGGTCTCGGCCTCCAGCGCGTGGCCGAAGGTGTGGCCCAGGTTCAGCAGGGCCCGGGCGCCGTGTTCCTTTTCGTCCTCGGCGACGATCGCCGCCTTGGCCTTGCAACTGGCGACCACCGCATGGCGGATTTTCACCGGGTCGCCATCGACCAGGTCCGCGCCATGGCCCTCCAGCCAGGCGAAGAACGCTTCGTCGGCGATCAGCCCGTATTTTACCGCCTCGGCATAGCCGGCCAGCATCTCGCGGCGCGGCAGGGTTCTCAGCACGCGGCTGTCCGCCAGGACCAGGCGGGGCTGGTGAAAGGCGCCGATCAGGTTCTTGCCGTGCGGGGAATTGATGCCGGTCTTGCCGCCGACCGAGCTGTCGACCTGCGCCAGCAATGTCGTCGGGACCTGGATGAAGTCTATGCCGCGCAGCGCGCTGGCGGCGGCGAAGCCGGTGATGTCGCCGATCACCCCGCCGCCCAGCGCCACCAGGCTGGTGTCGCGGTCGATGCCGCGGCCCAGGATCTCGTCCAGCAGCTTCCCGAAATGTGCGATATCCTTGGTCTGCTCACCGGCCGGCAGTACGATGGCGTCGGCCGCGATTTCGGCGTTCGCCAGCGAGCGCATCAGCGCGTGAAGATGCAGCGGCGCCACATGGTCGTCGGTGACGACGACGACTCGCGGGCTCCGCAGTATTGGCGCCACGGACTTGCCGGCTTCCGCCAGCACGTCGTCGCCGATGACGATGTCGTAGCTGCGCGATCCCAGATCGACGCGGACTGTTTCGTGACTGCTCATACCAAATCTCGTTGTTTCAAATAGTTCCGCACGGCCGCCAGCACCTTGTCGACCATGGGGCCGATCGGGCCCTCGCCACTGTTCACCACGATATCGGCTTCGGCATAGACGGGATAGCGCTTCTCCATCAGGGCCGCCAGCGTGCCCTTCGGGTCGGCCGTCTTCAGCAGCGGCCGGTGGCTGCGCCGGCTGACCCGCTCGAAC
>DAOVHN010000580.1 GCA_030671915.1 Pseudomonadota bacterium | reverse complement strand
ACTCATCTCCCGTGGAAAGAGGAGTTGCGGCAGGGTAGGGCAGACCCGGCCGTCGCGGCCGAGGTCGGGCGACGAATCGGGCATATCCACTCGGCGACAGCGGGCAGGGACGAAATCGCGGCGGCCTTCCCGACCGACGAGGTATTCCACGCGATCCGGCTGGAACCATATCTGGAGGCGACGGCGGCGCGCCACCCGGATCTGCGCGATATCCTTTTCGGCCTGTCTCGCCGCACCGCCGGGGAAAAGCGCGCCCTGGTGCATGGCGATGTCAGCCCGAAGAATATCCTGATCGGGCCGAAAGGTCCGGTTTTCCTCGATGCAGAGTGCGCCTGGTATGGCGATCCTGCTTTCGATATTGCTTTCTGTTTGAATCATATGCTCCTGAAATCGTTATGGAATGAAGAGGCGCGAACATTATTCCACGAATGCTTTGGTGCCATGGCACTGGCCTGGATCGGCCAAGTTGACTGGGAGCCGCCGGCGGAGGTGGAAGCCCGCGCCGCCAGCCTGCTGCCGGGCCTCTTCCTGGGCCGCGTCGACGGCAAATCGCCCGTGGAGTATGTCGCGCAAGAGGCGGATCGTGACAGGGTGCGCCGGGTCGCCCGCGAGCTGCTGTTTCGTCCGGTGGACCGCCTCGAAGGTGTTCTGGAGGCATGGAAGAAGGAGTTGGCGCGTTGAGCAAGTCTGAAATCGCGCGTGTTATCGGTCGCAGGGGTTGGGATTCGCGCGGCCGACCGACCGTAGAGGCCGAGGTGCATCTGTCGGGAGGCGCGAGGGGCCGGGCCATTGCGCCGGCGGGCGCCTCTACCGGTGCAGGGGAGGCCGTGGATCTGCGGGATGGCGGTGCGGCATTCGGCGGTTACGACGTCACGCGGGCGGTTGCCACGGTCAACGGCGAAATTTCTGACCGCCTGACTGGGATGGATATCCACGATCAGGCCGGGATCGATGCCGCTCTGGTGACGCTCGATGGGTCCGATAACAAATCTCGCCTTGGCGCCAATGCGACGGTCGCCGTTTCCATGGCAGTGGCTCATTGCGCGGCCACCGCAAACGGTATTCCATTATGGCGTCATCTACTAGTAGACCAAAAACCGCAGATCCCTGTTCCGGAGATACAGATCCTCGGCGGCGGCGCCCATGCCGGGCGCAGGGTCGATATCCAGGACTTCATGGTCATTGCGGTCGGCGCCGCGGACTATGTCCAGGCGCTGGACTGGACGGCCGAGGTCTATCGCGCCGCCGGCGGGATCATGGCGGAGGAAGGAAGGCTGCAAGGCGTCGCCGACGAGGGCGGGTTCTGGCCCGCCTTCGATTCCAACGAGGATGGGCTGGAAATCCTGGTGCGCGCCATCGAGCGCGCCGGCCTGCGCCCCGGCGAGGATATGGCCATCTCGCTGGATATCGCCGCCTCCGAGTTCGGTCGGGACGGGCGCTACCGGCTGGGCCTGGAGGAAAGGGAACTGGACAGCGACGGCCTGGTCGAAATGCTGGTCGGCTGGGTCGAGCGATACCCCATCGTCGCCGTCGAGGACCCCGTGGGCGAGGACGATATCGAGGGCTTCCGGCGTTTCACCGATGCGGTTGGCGACCGCGTGCTGGTCATCGGGGACGACCTCCTGGTGACCAACGCGGCGCGGGTGCGTGAAATGGCGGCTCAAGGCGCCTGCAACGGCCTGTTGGTCAAGCCCAACCAGGTGGGCACGCTAAGCGAGGCCAGAGTCGCCCTGGATGCGGCGAAACAGGCTGGCTGGACCAACATCGTCTCGGCCCGGTCCGGCGAGACAGAGGACGTGACTATAGTCCATCTGGCGGTTGGTTGGCGCGCGCCGGTCCTGAAGGTCGGCTCTTTCGCCCGATCCGAACGCATGGCCAAATGGAACGAGGGCATCCGGATCGCGGAGGTACTGGGCGGGCGAGGGGAGTTGCCGCCCAGGAGTTCGTTTCCCTGGGGGTGAGGGGGTCGGGTAGCGCTTGCCACGCCGTGGGTCCCCTTAGACACATCCTTCGACAGGCTCTGGATGAGGAGCGAGTGAGTTGATTTTAATTAATAATCCTTATCCTGAGCCTGACGAAGGATGAGGCCACTCGACCACTTTTGGCCAAGTAATCCAGGCTACCCTCAGCCCTGCCAGAGTCCCTCCTTGTGCAGATCCTCCATGGATTCCGTGATGCCGCGGCGCAGGATTTCCACGATCTCGTCGATCTGCGGCCGCGTGACGATCAGCGGCGGCGACATCACGCACATGTAGACGATCGGGCGCACGATCAGGCCGTTCTCTTGGCAATGGGCGTCGATCCGCTTGCCCACCTCGTAGTCCAGGGTAAGCGGGT
>DAOVHN010000252.1 GCA_030671915.1 Pseudomonadota bacterium | reverse complement strand
GGGAACATTCCTGTAATCGCAATGACCGCGCATACCGGTGCGGAAGAACGCCAGCGTTGCCTCGCCGCGGGAATGGACGACCATGTCGAAAAACCGATCGACCGCGCCATGCTGGCGACCATATTACGCCGACTGGCCGGGCCGCCACCGGACTTGGCTTCCCCGGCGAAGAACGGCGACGAGCCGGCGGAAAGCCCGGACATCCAGCCAGCGGCCGGTCTGGTAAACGACGATGTGCTCAATCAGCTGCGCAACGACGCCGGTCCCGCGCTGGTCAGCGAACTGATCGCCGCCTATATGGCCGAGACCGACGAAAGGCTGGTTCGCATCGCGGCAGAGATCGAGGACGGCAATTTGGACGAAATCGCCGCCGACGCCCATTCCATGAAGAGCAGTTCAGGCACTTTCGGTGCCCTGCCGCTGCAGGCGCTTTCCGCCCGGCTGGAGGCGGCGGCTATGCAACGCGACGCCGCGGCGGTGGCGGTCGTCCACGATGAATTGCCGGCAACGATATCTGAAACCTGGCGTGAATTCGGCGCGCGCGGCTATCGGCGGGAATAGAAGGCGGTTCATTCAAATTTACGCTAATATCAAGGCTCGTGCGACAGCGGCGCGGCCTCAGCTTTCGGCTTCCTCGCTCTCCCAGGACAGCTTCTTGCGATATATGGTGGATGGGGAAACGCCCAGTTTCGCCGCCGCCTTCGGGATATTCCCGTCGCAGGCGTCGATGGCCCGTTCGATCACGTCGCGCTCCACCTTCCACAAGGGTACGATATCTCCGTTTTCCGGGAGCGCGGCCGGAACCGTCGCATCGTCCTTACCGGCCTCTCGCAGGGTATCCTTGGTCACCGGCGCTGCCCCGCACGGGCGATTCAGCGGCGGCGGCAGCATCTCCAGCGTCACTTCCGCCCCGTCGTTCAGCACGACGATATTGCGTATGACATTCTGCATCTGGCGGATATTGCCGGGCCATTTGTAACCGGCGAAGACCTGTTCGGCCTGCGTGTCGAAATTCTTGAATTTCCGGCCTTCCTCGGCGGCGTATTCGGTAAGGAAATGCCGGGCGATCTCGATAACGTCGTCATCGCGTTCGCGCAGCGGCGGCAGATGGATCGGGACGACATGCAGGCGATAGTATAGGTCCTCGCGGAAATTACCGGCTTCAACCTCCGCCAGCGGGTCGCGGTTGGTGGCGCATACGAATCGCACATCCACCTTCTCGGTCTTCGATCCGCCGACCTTCTGGAAAGTTCCTGTCTGGATGAAACGCAGAAGCTTTGTTTGCAGCGCCATGTCCATTTCGCAGATCTCGTCCAGGAACAACGTGCCCCCGGAAGCCCGCGAGGCCGCGCCGTCACGGTCGGCATGGGCGCCGGTAAAGGCACCTTTCACATGGCCGAAAACCTCGGACTCCATCAGGTCCTTGGGGATGGCGCCGCAATTGATGGCGATGAAGGGACCGTTCTTGCGGGGGCTTTGGCGATGGATAGCCTCAGCGGCGACTTCCTTGCCGGAACCCGATTCGCCCGTGATGAAGACAGTCGCCTTCGACGCCGCCACCGCGTCGATGGTACGGTAGACTGCCTGCATTGCCAGCGACGAGCCGATGAAGCCGAAATATTCCTTGCGGGCGCTGCCCTTGATGGTCTCGACAATGGCCGAAAGCGAGCGATGTTTCAGGGCGTTGCGAACCGTGACGAGCAGCCGGTCGGCGTTGAAGGGTTTAACCAGAAAATCATAGGCGCCCGCGCGCATCGCCTCGACCGCCACATTGATCGATCCGTGGGCCGTGATGACCACCACCTCGCAGGGCAGTTCGCGCGACCGGATTTCCTTCAGAATATCCAGCCCGTCCATGTCCGGCAGCCTGAGGTCGAGCAGAACCGTGTCAGGCGGTTCCGCCGAAAGTACCTTCAACGCTTCCTTGCCGGTCCCGACGGCCGTGACCGCCAGATCCTCGCCTTCGAGATACTGATTATACAGACGCGCCAGCGACGGCGTGTCTTCAACCAGCAATATGGTGTTGCTACTCATACGACAGTATCTTCTTTCCCCATGCCCGCGCCTGTCCAGGCGATATAGCAGGCTGCGGCCACCCTTCTATCCCCACCACCCGAAGATCGACCGCTTTTAATATAGCTATAAGGATAGCAGAGCCTATGGGAGGTATTGCAAGCCCTTATTGTGAAGCATTGCATCTATCGCGAATTTTTTACATAACCGAAGCGTCCCGAATGTCCCGTCCGCCGCGGGGCGGCGGCGGCGAAAACAGGTTGTATGCAACTTCAAGGGGAGGCCACGATGGGTCGTTTGGATGGCAAGGCAGCATTGATAACCGGGGCAGCTTCGGGATTCGGCGAGGGCATCGCTAGGAAATTCGTGGAGGAAGGCGCGCGCGTTATTGTAGCCGACATCAACGACGACGCCGGCGCGGCGGTGGCGGATTCACTGGGCGAGGCGGCCCGCTTCGTGCATGCCGACGTCAGCCGTGACGCCGATATGGCGGCTGCGGTCGCCGCCGCAGTCGATCATTTCGGCCGGCTGGACATCCTGGTCAACAATGCCGGCTACACCCACCGCAACGCACCGATGCTGGAGGTGACGGAGGATGAGTTCGACCGGATTTATGCGGTCAACGTCAAATCCGTCTATCTGGGCGCCATCCATGCCGTGCCGCTGTTCCGCGGGCAGGGCGGTGGAGTGATCCTGAACATCGCCTCCACGGCCGGTGTACGGCCGCGCCCCGGCCTCACCTGGTACAACGGTTCGAAGGGGGCGATGATAACCCTGACCAAATCCATGGCGGTCGAGCTGGCGCCCGATGCGATTCGCGTCTGCGCACTGAACCCCGTGGCGGGCGAAACCGGGATGCTGCATCTGTTCATGGGCGAGGACACGCCGGAACGCCGCGCCCAGTTCCAGTCGACGATCCCGCTGGGCCGTTTCAGCCAACCACGCGATATCGCCAACGCAGCATTGTTTCTCTGTTCCGGCGAGGCCGAGTTCCTCACCGGTGTTTGCTTGGAGGTGGACGGCGGGCGCTGCATATGACCCCGGCGCGCCAGAACAGCGACACCATAAACTTTACTTGGGTGGCCGACTGGGCCAGACTGGACGCATGGATATCGATAGTCTTCTTAAAACGGTCGAGGCGAAAATCGTCTGCGGCCAGTGCGGCAACCAGGCCACCCGGACGATAGCCTGGATGAAGACCAACGGCACCTATGAATGCCCGGTCTGCGGTGACGAAATCGACCTGCGCACCGAGGAATGGACCGAAAGAATCCAGAGGTATATCGAGGCTTGCACGGGCTTCGACGGATAGAGCGGATCGTGATTGATCGCACTTGCAATCAATTGCGTGAATCCGAATCGGCTCTAGAAAATTTCGAGGTTGACCGGCTCCGGCCCGCCCCCGCGAGCGGGGAAAGCTCTAGGCTGTCGCCAAAGCACGGCGAATGGCGGCGGCTAGCGCCAGCTTATCGTATGGCTTTGCGAGGAACTGGGCATCCGAGTCCTGCTCGGCGGATTCCGACGAACTGCCATCGGAGTAGCCGGATACATAAAGTACGGAGATCAAGGGGTAGCGTTTGCGAACGGCCGCAGCCAGGTCCAACCCGCTCATCCCGCCGGGCAGGCCGATGTCGGTGACCAGCAGGTCCACCGCCGGGGTCCGGTCCAGTATTTCCAGCGCCTCACGGGCATCTTCGGCTTGCAGGATTTCATACCCGAGCCGTTTAAGCTGAATCGCGGCAATCGTCCGGACCTGGGGCTCGTCATCGACCAGCAGGAGGGTTTCGCTGCCGCCTTCCGCGGCCCGTTCCGAAATCGATTTTTCAGTCGCCGCGCGGGCAGACGCCCGCTGGAAGCAAAGTTCCACGGTCGTGCCGTTGCCGGGCTGGCTTTCAATGCATACAAATCCGCGCGATTGCGATGCGAATCCGCAAACCATGCTGAGTCCGAGGCCGGTGCCCTTGCCCAATTCTTTTGTAGTGAAGAAAGGCTGGATCGCCTTGTATATTACTTCTTGCGCCATCCCGACCCCGGCATCCGAGACCGCGACGCACACATAATCGCCATCCGGGATTTCCCGGTCCGCCACATCGATGAGCCCCTTCATTGTCCGGTTGGCAACCTTGATGGCGACCTTTCCCGTGTCACCCATGGCGTCACGCGCATTCACAGCGAGGTTGAGGATGGCATTCTCCAGTTGACCCCGATCGACCAGTACCGGCCAGACATCCTCGTCCAGCTCGGTTTCCAGGTCGGTGCCCTTCCCCAGGGACCGATCCAGGAATTCACGGAAATCGCCGATCGTTAACCGCAAATCGGTTGGTTTCGGGGTCAGCGTCTGCCGGCGGGCAAAGGCCAGCATGCGCCTGGTCAGTTCAGCGCCCCGTTTGCTTGCCTCGAACGCCGCAACGAGATGCTCACGGGTTTCGCCGCCGGGCGACATATCCTGTGAAAGCACGAACTCAAGATTACCGAGTACGACCGTCAGAAGATTATTGAAATCATGGGCCAGCCCGCCGGTCAATTGGCCGACCAACTCCATCTTCTGCGACTGGTGGAGCTGTTCCTCGGTTTCCTTGCGATTAGTGATATCGGTCTGGATGATGACCCAGTTCACGACCTCGCCGCTGTTATTGCGGATGGGGCTGGCATTGATTTCTGCCCGGAAAGGGCGACCGTCCCTGGAGTAAAGCCATAGCTCGGCGCTGGCCGCGACGCCGTCGCGCATGCTCTTTTCGAGACGT
>DAOVHN010000250.1 GCA_030671915.1 Pseudomonadota bacterium | reverse complement strand
TCCAGCAGCAGGAAAGCCCCTCTCCCGCTGGCGGGGGAGGGGTGGGGGAGGGGGTGGAAAACCCATGAGTCGCCGGCGCGAGCCGGCTCAGTGGAATGCTGCAACCGCGCCTCGCGCGGTTCTCTTGCGGGTTTTTCCACCCCGTCCCAACCCTCCCCCGCCAGCGGGAGAGGGCTTTTTCGAGTCAGGCAGGGAGTCAGAAACCAATGAAAACCCATGTTCAGGTAGCCGTCATCGGTGGCGGCGTGGTCGGGTGCAGCGTTCTTTACCATCTCACCAAGTTCGGCTGGAACGACGTGGTTCTGATCGAACGGTCGGAACTGACGGCGGGCTCCACCTGGCACGCGGCCGGCGGTTTCCACACGCTGAACGCCGACACCAACATGGCCGCGCTGCAGGGCTACACCATCCGCCTGTACAAGGAACTGGAGGAGATTTCCGGCCAGTCCTGCGGGCTGCATCACGTGGGCGGCGTGACCATCGCCGACACGCCGGAACGCATGGACTTCCTGAAGGCCGCGCGCGCCATGCACCGCCATATGGGGCTGGATACCGAAATCGTCGGGCTGGACGAGATCCGGGAGCTTTGCCCTGTGATCGATACCGACGGCATCCTCGGCGCGCTCTACGACCCGCTGGACGGCCATCTCGACCCGGCCGGTACCACCCACGCCTATGCCAAGGCGGCGCGCCTGAAGGGCGCGGAAATCTATCAGCATAACAAGGTCGAGGAGCTGATCCCGCAACCGGACGGAAGCTGGGACGTGGTGACAGAGCAAGGCACCATCCGGGCCGAACATGTGGTCAATGCCGGGGGCCTGTGGGCGCGCGAGGTCGGCGAGATGGCCGGCGTCTGGCTGCCGCTGCAGGCGATGGAGCATCAATACCTGATCAGCGACGACATCCCCGAGGTCTACGAGCGCGACACCGAACTGCCCCACGTCATGGACCCCGGCGGCGGGACATATTTCCGCCAGGAGGGCAGGGGCCTCGTCATCGGCATCTACGAGCAGGATTGCGACCCCTGGAATGTCGATCGCACGCCATGGGACTTCGGGCTGGAACTGCTGCCCGACAATCTGGACCGTATCGCGGATTCGCTGGAGATGGCCTATCGCCGCTATCCCTGCCTCGAGACCGCGGGCATCAAGAAGGTCATCAACGGCCCCTTCACCTTCGCGCCCGACGGCAACCCGCTGGTCGGGCCGGTGCCGGGCCTTCGGAACTACTGGTCGGCCTGCGCCGTGATGGCCGGGTTCAGCCAGGGCGGCGGCGTCGGGCTGACGCTGGCTGAGTGGATGGTGGAGGGCGAACCGTCGCGCGACGTCTTCGCGATGGACGTGGCGCGTTTCGGCGACTGGTGCTCGAAGCCCTATACGGTCGCCAAGGTGCGCGAGAACTATCAGCGCCGCTTCGCCATCACCTATCCCAACGAGGAACTGCCGGCCGCCCGGCCGCTGAACAAGACGCCGGCCTACGACATCTGGGACAAACAGCGCGCGGTATTCGGCTCGGCCTACGGCATGGAGCATGTGAACTATTTTGCAAAGGAAGGCGAAGAGCGCCTTGAAATACCGTCCTTCCGCCGCTCTAACGCCTTCGATACGGTGGGCGAGGAATGCCGCGGGGTGCGCACCGCCGTCGGCATCAACGAAATCCACAATTTCGGCAAGTACGAGGTCACCGGCCCTGGCGCCGAGGCCTGGCTGAACCATGTCATGGCCGGCCGCCTGCCGAAGGAGGGCCGGATTTCGCTGACCCCGATGTTGGCGGAGAGTGGCCGCCTTGTCGGCGACTTCACGGTCATGAAGCTGGGGCCGGAGCATTTCCAGCTCACCGCGTCGTTCGGGGCGCAGGCCTGGCACATGCGCTGGTTCCAGGACCATATGGCGGCTGACGGCGTTAGCTTGCGCAATATCTCGCTGGAACGCATCGGCTTCCAGATCGCCGGGCCGAAAGCCCGCGACCTGCTGGCCCGGGTCGCCGACACGGACGTATCGAACGAGGCCTTCCCCTTCCTGTCCGTGCGTAGCATGAAGGTCGGCGGCATCGACGCCACCGTCGCGCGGGTTTCCTTCACCGGCGACCTGGGTTACGAGATCTACGTGCCGGCGGAAAAACAGGTGGCGCTATACGAGGCGCTGGCCCCCGCGGGCGCGGATCTCGGCCTGCGCCCCTTCGGCATGCGTGCGATGATGAGCCTGCGTCTGGAAAAGAACTTCGGCTCCTGGATGCGCGAATACAAGCCCGACTACACCCCGGCCGAAACCGGCATGGACCGCTTCGTGAACCACAAGAAGGACAGCTTCATCGGCCGCGAGGCCTACCTCGCGCAGATGAACAACCCGCCCGCCCGCCGGCTATGCCATTTCATCGTGGATGCCGCCGACGCCGACGTGGTGGCGTGGGAGCCAATCTGGAAGGACGGCGAAGTGGTTGGCTACGTTACCTCGGGCGGTTACGCCCATTACGCGGAAAAATCCGTCGCCTTCGCCTTCGTGCCAATCGAGATGATCGCCGAAGGCGCCGAATTCGAAATCGAAATCCTCGGCGATTTGCGGAAGGCGACCCTGTTCACAGAACCGCTCTTCGACCCCAAGGCGGAGCGGATGCGGGGGTAGGGGAGCGGGAGAGCGCGGTCAGTCCATTTCTTCCATGAACTGATCGTCCCCGGCGGCGCTGTCCGGATCGTACTCGCCTTCCGCCTCGGCGGCCTGGCGGGCGCTTTCCAGGGCCAGTTTCTCCAATTTCTGCCGCAGCGCCTGCTGTTCCTGCAATTGCAGGGCATAGCGCTCGCCCGACTTATCCATGTCGATCGGGACCGCCGGGTAGCTTCCCATCATCCGCCAGACAAGCTTCATGGGGTACAGTCGCTCGGCCAGTACACAGCCGTCCCCGACCATGTAGAGGCGCGCGAATTCGCCGCCACCGCTCCAGGAATAACCGACCATGTCGGGGTCGAGTTCGGTCCGCGGCGGGGCCAGATTGAAATTCCCCACCAGGTTTTCCCGGTGCTCCCCGTCGACCTCGAAAAACTTTCCGAAGCCGGCCATCATGGACCGCTTCGCCGCCCAGTCGTCGCAGTCCCCCGCGCCCGCATGAGCCGGCAGCGCGGCCAATGCGAAGAGAATTCCGGCAAAAAGCGCTGCTGTGCGGTGAAGGGTCATCGGCAAATTCCCAGGCTGCTAGCGCACTGACATCACCGGGCAAGGCGCCAGATGACTTACCTTGTGGGAGACGCTGCCGACGATGAGCCCCTTGAGGTCGGAAAACCCGCGACTGCCAATGACGATGAGATCAGCGCCCTCGGATGCCGCCTTTTGCAGGATGCGCTGCGCCGGGTCGCCGTCCTCGATCAACGTACGCAGCCTCGATGCCCCCTGCTCTCGCGCAGCGTCCTGGGCGGCGCGCAGGATAAGTTCGGCGGCGGCGTTCAGCACCGCCTCCTTCGTTTCGCCACCGTTTTCGGGAACCATCGCCACCGGGAACCGTGCCGAGGGAATGCTGGCGATTGCCTCCGAGAGCACCGGGCCCTGGGCCAGACCCTCGACCTCGGCATACTGCTGCAGCCCTTCGTTAAGATGACCGCGCAGCAGCACATGCAGCAGGATGAGGTCGGCGTCGTATTTTCCCGCCATGTCGCCGGCGATGCGGACCGCCTTGTTGGCATGGTCGGAACCGTCCGTGGGTACCAGAATCGTTTTGAACATGGGGGCCTCTCCGTCGCGCGAGCAAAGGGAATCATCCAGATCATGAATATGGACGCCATGGCCGTCCCGGCGCATTGACGTGCGTCAAACAAGGCGGCGGTTGCAAAAAAGCCCCTCTACCGCTTCAGCGGGGGAGGGGTTGGGGAGGGGGTGCAAGCGGCGCTGGCCGCTTCCTCACCTCACCGCCCCGCTTCCCCGATCAGTTTCGCCAGGCGTCGCATCACGGGGCTTGTCCGGCGTTCTTCCAGGCAGACGATCAGTTCGGTGGCCTGCAAGTCGGCATCCTCTATGCGGGCCCAGGCGATGCGGGCGTCCTCGCCCAGTTCGGGTTCCTGGACCACGCCCAGGCCCAGGCCGGTGGCGACCGCCTCGCGCACGGCCTCGCGGCTGCCGATTTCCAGCACGACTTCCGGGGTGACGCCGGCATCGGCCAGCGCGGCCTCGAAGCTGCGCCGGGTCGCCGAGCCCCTTTCGCGCAGGACCATGGGGGCGCCCTGCAGTTCGGTGATGGAGACGGTCGGGCGGCCGGCCCATTCGTGATCGGCGGGCATCATCAGGACGATTGCGTGGTGCATCGCCGCCAGCACGGCGAAGCGGTCGTCCATGCGGTATTCGCTGAGCAAGCCGAACTCGGCCTGGTAATCCAGCAGCGATTGCACCACGGCGGCGGAATTGCCGACAGACACCACGATCTCCAGACTGGGCAATTCCTCGCGGATGCCCCGGATCAGCGGCATCAGGTGGAAGGGGCCGTCGGCGGCGATGGCGACCCTTCCATGCGACAGCCCGCCCTCGGCCAGCAGGAACTCGCGGGTCTCGCGCTCGAGGCTGAAATATCGCTGGGTCAGCGTGAACAGTTCCTCGCCCGCGCGGGTCAGCGACACCCGACGGCCGCGCCGGTGGAACAGGGGAACATTGTAGGCCTCTTCGAGCGCCCTGACCTGGACGGTCAGGGTTGGCTGGCTGATGCCCTCGGCGCGGGCGGCGGCGGTGAAACCACCCTCGCGGGCGACGGCGTGAAAGGCTTTTAGCTGGGCGTGGTTCATGGTCAATCCATATGTTTTATCTATGGATAACATTA
>DAOVHN010000043.1 GCA_030671915.1 Pseudomonadota bacterium | reverse complement strand
GCTTCGCGCCGTGGTGTTGGCGCACCACAAGCGGAGCGCAACGCCGCGAGCGGTCAAGGGAAACCGGCCTTCGGTGGCGCGTTGCGGCCCGCCGGGTGCGTTGCGGCCCTTGCCCGATGCGGGGGCATCGCGCCGCGGACCGCGCCTGCCCGGCGGGCCGCAACGCGCCATCAAATGGGTCATTATCGGCGCTCCTTGGTATAACCGCCGCCTTCCCCGCCGTCTCTGTCAGGGGGCGGTCCGTCCGCCAGGTAGAGAGGGCTTTCCAGATAACGCCCCATGCCGAAGCGTACCAGCACGCCCACCACCGCCGCCACCGGCACCGCCAGCAATATACCGACGAAGCCGAACAGGGCGCCGCAGGCCAGCAAGGCGAAAATCACCCATACCGCATGCAGCCCCACGCGTTCGCCCACCATCTTCGGGGTCAGGAAATTACCCTCTATGATCTGGCCGGCGACGAACACCGCCGCCACCAGCCCCACCGGCAACCAACTGTCGAACTGGGCGACCGCCAGCCCCATGCCGACGACGAAACCGACCAGCATGCCGAAAAACGGCACGAACGAGACCAGCCCGGTGCCGAACCCGATGATGAAACCGAAATCCAGGCCCACGAGGCTGAGGCCGATACCGTAAAAGCAGCCCAGGATCACGCAGACCGTCACCTGCCCGCGCACGAACCCGGCCAGCGTGCGGTCGATCTCACGGAACTGCTCGCGGATGGTTTCGACATGCGCGCGCGGCAGCCAGCTATCCACCTTGGCCACCAGATGGTCCCAGTCGCGCAGGAGATAGAAGGATACGATCGGCGTGATGACCAGCAGCGACATCAGATTGGCCAGTGCCTCCAGCTGGTTGATCAGCCCGCCCGCCAGGCGCGCGAGCCATTTCACCGCGTCGCCGGTGCTGGCCTTTAAGGTAGTGAGAAATTCCGCCACCCCGTCCTTGCCGATATAGGGCTCCAGCCGCTCCAGCAGCGGCGCGATCTTGTCGGGTACCGCCGCCGCGTATTGGGGTATTTTCTCGAACAGCTCGACGATCTGGCCGAAGGCCAGCGGGGCCAACAGAACCAGTAGCAGCGCCGCCACAAGGAAAAAGCCGGCGGTGATGAATGTGGTCGCGACCATGCGCGAGCTGCCCTTTTTCTCCAGCCAGTCGCAGGCGGGGTCCAGGAAATAGGCCACCGCCATGCCGGCCACGAATGGCAGCATCACCCCGCGCAGTATATAGAGAAGCAGCAAAAAGACCGTCAGGCCGGTCGCCCAGGCCCAGGCGCGTTGCTGGTATGTCATTGCAATTCTCCCGGCGGCGTACCCGTCGGCGACGCCGCATACATCCGCCACAGATATAAAATGCCGGATATTGTCGTCGTTAGCGCCACCGCATAGACCAGGATATCGTGCCCAACCCCGATATCGGGGAATCCGAGCCCGAGCCGCGCCATGACCAACCCCGCCAGGATAATCTGCAGCGCGGTGTTCAGCTTGCTGATCATCAGGGGGTGCATGGCCGTCTTGCGGTCCTTGCGCACCACGAATGAGGATACGCCCATCAGCGCCGCGTCGCGCGCCACAATCAGCACGACCAGCCAGAGCGGTATGAAACCGCCGCGCCCCAGCAACAGAAAGACCGCGATCAGCAGCAGCTTGTCGGCCAGCGGGTCCAGGTAGCTGCCCAGCACCGAGCGCGCATCCAGCCGCTTGGCGAGATAACCATCGATCGCATCGGAAACGCCGGCGCAAACAAACACCCAGAAAGCGATCGTTACCTTGTCGATCAGGAACAGCCAGACAATGACCGGCACGGCGATCAGCCGCGCAATCGTTATGATGTTGGGCAACGCCTTCCACGAAAACGTCACGGGGTCATCCTCCGCAGCCTGGTGGTGTGAATCAGACTGATGGCACCACTAACCAGTTTTCAGTTGCCGCCGGTCCGCCGCAGCAACCATAGCGGATGATCCGGTGAAAAGACCAGTTCCAGCCCGCGCTGCGCCAGCGACGTGCGCAACTGTTCGGTGGATCCCACGTAAACGAGGTCCAGCTCGACCTCTTTCTGCGACATGCGCGCCATCGACATCGACTGAATGCGCGACATGCCGTCCAGGCGCTCGCGCACGTCGCGCCAGCCGCCCACCCCCTCGATGGGCACCAGAACGGACATCCGCTCCACCATGCTGAAATCGAGGATATTTTCCTGTTTCCAGTCGCGCTCCAGCCCGTCGAGTATCTCACCCGCTACCTGGCTCAGAAAAGCCGTCAGATTGCCGCTGCCCTTGTAGCGCTGCTCGATAATCGTTCCGTCGTGGCTGCCGCCCACAAATTCCAGGTTTATCCTGACCATACGGTTACTCTTGTTACCGCTGATGGACGCGATGGCGATCATGGCGCCGGTGGCCCCGTATTTCCGGCCGATCGCCAGCATGGCGCCCGGATCGCCGGAGATCGCCTGGTTCACGTTGACGGTGGCGACATCGGAAAGATCGCCCGCCGGCATTACCACCGAGAACAACCCAGGATGCGGCGTTCGGCCGGCCCAGGCCCGCCGCCAGGGATTGGGATCGTCCCACAACCGGCGCGCCGAGCCGGTATCGATAACCGGCAGGACCACGACGGCGCGGCTTCGCGTCATCGCAAAGGGAACCTGCGCTTCCTTCAGCGCGTTGGCTACCTCCTCGGGCAGAAAGCGCACCGATATGGTCGCAAGGTAACGCCCGCCGCCCAGTTTCTCGTCGGCGATATCGTAGTCGCGCACCATCAGGGCCAGCGTCTCGCCGGTGATCTGCGGCAGGCGGCTGAATTCTTCCGGCTGGACCAGACGGCGAAAGACAACCTGCAGGGCGCGCTGCTGGGCGCTGGCAATCGCGCTGAACTTGGCCTGGACCTCGTCGCTGGCGCTTTCGTCCACCTTCAGGCCGATGACTTCGAACAGGTCCTGCGCCGCCACCGGCCCACCGGACAGGACGGCGAAAACCAGCGCCGCGAGAGCGGTTCGAAAAAAGCGTCCGTGATTCATGCTATCGATCATTGCAAACCATACCGTATCAAGTATCTTGGCGCCCGTTTATACTAGCTTGGTAGCGAGGACGCCATACCAACCGACTCAACCAGAAAAGGGCTGGACTACCGCGCCGCCGGCGTCGACATCGACGCGGGCGAGGAACTGGTCCAGGCCATCAAGCCGCTGGCCCGCAGCACCATGCGGCCCGGCGCCGACACCGCGCTGGGCGGATTCGGCGGATTCTTCGACCCCGCCGCCGCCGGCTACCGCGACCCGCTGATGGTGGCCGCGACCGACGGGGTGGGCACGAAGCTGAAAATCGCGCTCGCCGCCGACATTCACGACACCGTCGGAATCGACCTTGTCGCCATGTGCGTCAACGACCTGGTGGTCCAGGGGGCGGAACCGCTGGTCTTCCTGGATTACTTCGCGACCGGCAAACTGGATGTCGCGACAGCCAGCAACGTGGTCGCCGGCATCGCCGAAGGCTGCCGCCGGGCGGGCTGCGCGCTGATCGGCGGCGAGACGGCGGAGATGCCCGGCATGTACGGCAAGGGCGATTACGATCTTGCCGGCTTCTCGGTCGGCGCGGTGGAACGGGATCAAGTCCTGACCGGCAAGGAGGTAGCCGAGGGCGACGTGATTCTCGGCCTGGCCTCCAGCGGGCTGCATTCCAATGGCTTTTCGCTGGTCCGCAAGGTGGTCGAGACCCAGGGGCTCGACTGGCGCGCGCCGGCCCCCTTCGACCCGGAAAAAGAACTCGGCGGGGCGCTGCTGGAGCCCACGCGTATCTATGTGAAAAGCTGCCTGTCGGCGATTCGCGCGGGCGGCATTCATGCGCTGGCCCATATCACCGGCGGCGGATTGACCGAGAATATCCCGCGCGTCCTGCCGGACGGACTGGCAGCCGTACTGGACGCATCCAGTTGGGAGGAACCGGCCGTATTCGGCTGGCTGGCGGAGGCCGGCGGTATCGCGCGTCATGAGATGTACAGAACATTCAATTGCGGCGTCGGCATGGCGGTCATCGTGGCGCCCGAGTCGGCGGACGCGCTGACCGGAATTTTTGCCGAATCGGGCGAGACGGTTTTCCGGATCGGCCGGATCGCTGCGCGCGGCGACGGGCCGGCGGTGACGATCGAGGCCGCCGGATGACCGTGCGGCGAAAGGTCGCAGTCCTGATCTCGGGGCGGGGCAGCAACATGCAGGCGCTGGTGCGCGCCTGTGCGAGGCCGGACTATCCAGCAAAGATCGTACTGGTGCTGTCGAACAGGGCGGACGCGGCGGGCCTGGACTTCGCGCGCGAAGCCGGCATTGCCACCGAGGTCATTTCGCACAAGGATTTCCCCGACCGCGCCAGTTTCGACGCGGCGATGGATGCGGAGATCCACCGCCATGGCGCGGGATTGGTCTGTCTCGCCGGCTTCATGCGGCTGCTCGATACCGTGATTATCGAGGCATGGCGGGACCGTATGATCAATATCCACCCCTCCCTGCTGCCTTCCTTCCGCGGGCTCGATACCCATGAACGGGCGCTGGAAGCGGGGGTAAAACTGGCCGGCTGCAGCGTCCATTTCGTGCGCCCGGACGTGGATACCGGCCCGATTATCGCCCAGGCCGCGGTGCCGGTTCTGCCCGGCGACACGCCCGACAGTCTGGCGGCGCGAATCCTCGAACAGGAACATCTGATCTACCCCATGGCGCTGCGTCTGTTGGCCGAGGGACGGGTGCGCGTGGAGGGCGGCCGGGCAGTCGTCGACGCACCCACCGCAACGGTTTCACTGCGCAATCCGGATCTGCCCTGACTTGCCAAATTCACCGCTTCGGTATACCAAGGGCGCCGAATTATCGTTTCAGCAGGGGTTAGAGAAATGGCGGAACATAAACTGGACTACATGAACGCGCCCGAGGAAAATCTTAAAACCTGGGACCATATCTGGAAGCTGATGATCGTCAGCGGCGCGGCGACGCTCGTCGTGCTCCTGCTTCTGGGCTTGGCGTTCGCCTAAAGTCCAAGGCGGAAAAATAAAAAAGGGGCGCGCCCGGCGGGTGCGCCCCTTTTCTTTTAAGGCTGGTCGGCTCCGGCCGGTTCCGCACAGGCGGAAAAAGCGTCAGCCGACGATTTCGATCTCGCTGAAGAAGAAGGCAATCTCGATGGCGGCGTTCTCGGCCGAGTCCGAACCATGCACCGAGTTGGCCTCGATGGATTCGGCGAAATCCTTGCGGATCGTGCCGGCGTCGGCCTGGGCCGGGTTGGTGGCGCCCATGACCTCGCGGTTCTTCGCCACCGCATTGTCGCCTTCCAGTACCTGGGCCACAACCGGGCCCGAGACCATGAAGTCGCACAGGTCGTTGAAAAAGGCGCGTTCCTTGTGAACCCCATAAAAGGCCTCGGCCTGGCCGCGGGTCAGCCACAGACGCTTCTGCGCGACGATGCGCAGCCCGGCGTCCTCGAATCGGGCGTTGATCTTGCCCGTAAGATTGCGGCGCGTCGCGTCCGGCTTGATAATTGAAAGAGTGCGTTCTTTAGCCATGTCCTCTGAATCCTCTGTATTTCCACGCCCGAAAACGCCCGGGCGGAACGGTCGCGGCGTTATAGACGTGCCTATCGTGGCCGACAAGCATCGAATCCGGCCTTTTAGCATTTGAGTGGAGTCGGCTCCGGCCCGCTCCCCCACCCGGCCGCCCACAGCGTACAATGTCGTTGGGCGGCCGGGTGGGGGAACGGGCTGGAGCCGGTCAAACTTTAAACAACGGCATCTTTGACGGCGGCACCAGCCGTGCTAAGAGCACGCGCCATGCTGACAATCGACGGAGTGACATACCGGATCGCGGGCCGGACCTTGCTGGAATGCGCCACCGCGAGGCTGCCCGCCGGCGCGCGAATCGGGCTGGTGGGGCGCAACGGGACCGGCAAATCGCCCCTGCTGGGCCTGATCGCCGGCACGATCGCGCCGGCCGACGGCGATATTCGCATCCGCAACAAAGCGCGCATCGGCACGGTCGCCCAGGAAACACCGACCGGTAAACAAAGCCCGCTGGACATCGTCCTGGCCGCCGACATCGAACGCGCGGCCCTGCTGGCCGAGGCGGAAACCGCATCCGACCCGCACCGGGTCGCGGAAATCCATGAAAGGCTGGCCGACATCGAGGCCCACCGGGCGGAGGCGCGGGCAGCCTCCATCCTCGCTGGCCTGGGGTTCGACGAGGCGTCGCAGGCGCGTGCCATCGAGGAATTTTCGGGCGGCTGGCGCATGCGCGTCGCACTGGCCGCCGTGCTATTCGCCAAACCCGACCTGCTGCTGCTGGACGAACCCACCAACCATCTGGACCTGGAAGCCGCCATGTGGCTGGAAGGCTTCCTGGCCACCTATCCCAATACCATGCTGTTGGTCAGCCATGACCGCGACCTGTTGAACAAGGCGGTCGACGGCATCTGGCATCTGGAAGGGCAAAAGCTGGTCGCCTATCGCGGCGGCTATGACCGGTTCGAACGCACCCGACGCGAGGCGCTGGTCCACCAGTCGGCCATGGCGACCCGCCAGGCCGCCGAGCGCAAACGCATCGAGGCTTTCGTCGACCGCTTTCGCTACAAGGCCTCCAAGGCGCGCCAGGCGCAGAGCCGCATCAAGGCGTTGGCCAGGATGGAACCGATCGCCGCCGTGGTGGCGGACCGCAACGAGCGTTTCGACTTTCCACAACCCGAACCGCTGGCCCCGCCGATCGTGACCCTGGACGGCGCGTCGGTCGGCTACGACTCCGGCGAGCCGATCTTGCGGGGGCTGAACCTGCGCATCGACATGGACGACCGCATCGCGCTGCTGGGTGCCAACGGCAACGGCAAGACGACGCTGCTGCGCCTGCTGGCCAAACGGCTCAGCCCGCTAGAGGGCAAGGTGCATCGCTCCGGCAAGCTGAAAGTCGGCTATTTCGCGCAGAACCAGTTGGAAGAACTGCCCGAGGGGCAAACCCCGGTCCAGCATATGACGGCCCTGATGCCGCTTCTCGGCGAGGCGAGGCTGCGCGGCCATCTGGGCCGCTTCGGGCTGACCGGCGACCGCGCCATCACCCGCATCGCGGATTTGTCCGGCGGCGAGAAGGCACGGCTGCTGCTGGCCACCATCACCCGCGACGCGCCGCATCTGCTGCTGCTGGACGAGCCCACCAACCATCTCGACGTGGACGCGCGCGAGGCCCTGGTGCAGGCGCTGAACGAATATGAAGGCGCGGTGATACTGGTCACCCATGACGCCCATCTGGTGGAGCTGGCGGCGGACAGGCTTTGGCTGGTGGCGGACGGCACCTGCAAATCGTACGAAGGCGACCTCGACGATTATCGTCGGCTACTGCTGGACGCGGCGCGCGCGGAACGCCGCCAGGCACGCGGCGAGAAACCCAAGGCATCCGTCAACAAGGCAGACGAACGCCGCCGCCGCGCCGAGGCCCGCGCCGTCACCGCCAATCTGCGAAAGGCCATCAAGACGGCCGAGGCGCGGGTCGGGAAACTGCAGGCGGAAAAGGACAGTCTGCATGCCAAACTTGCCGACCCGAAGCTCTATGACGGCCCGGCCGGCGACGTCACGACGCTGAACAGGCGAGCGGGAGAAATCGACCGGGATATCGAGGCCGCCGAGTCGGCGTGGCTGGAGGCCCAGGAAGCGCTTGAGGCGGCGGGGGGATGAGCCGCCGGTTGCGTCTGGCGGGCACCGCGGCTCCATGCTGGCACATCCTTCGACAGGCTCAGGATGAGGACCTTTGCGCGAAGCGCAAGGTCGTCATTGCGAGCCTCTGGCGAAGCAATCCAGCCCCGCCGCCAGCCTGGATTGCCGCGGCGCCCTCATCCTGAGCCCGTCGAAGGACGCGCCTCGCAATGATGAATTTCGGTTTCGTGCAATGGTCTCCAGGATGAGGAACGAGTGGTTGGATTATATAGAAAATCCTCATCCTTGTCTGTCGCGGATGTGGGATAGAGGATAGAGACGGGCGGGAGACCGTCTCATCCTTGGTCCCCGAAGACCGTGGCTCAGCGAGGATCCCCGCCCGTCGTTGCCTGTCCCGGTGCGGGGGATTAAGGAGCGGTGGACTCAGTATTGTTGTATTTCAATGAGTTACGCGGTAAATAATACAATAATGCGAGCCTGACCCTGTTTCCAGTTGCTGCCCCGTGTTTCATTGCGACATTTTTTTTATGTCCTGGTACAAGAGTAGAACAGCCGATGTGGCTGCAAGGGCCGAGCGGGTCTCGGGCGTCACCGAGTCGTTAAGCCAGACAGTACCCTTGTTGATAACCTCTACCGCTCCCACGGGGCGGCCCCCGATATGGAAAATATAGCCCGTCGGCGCACTCACCTGCAGGGGCGTTGTGTCAAGCTTATGTGTCGCCGATATGTCGATTCGAGTAGCGCCATCCGTCATAATGCCTTGTAGCGCCGTCTCATTGGCGGAAGCGGACTGCGCCATGACAAGCTTCGAGGGCGTCTCGCCGCCTTCCTGCTTCAGGATGCAAACCAGTTGCTGATTGGATGAGAACTCGATAGCGAAGCCCCCTCCCAGGAAACCTTGTGTTTCCAATTGACTCCAGTCAGCCCCCGTGGCGCAGTGCACTTCCCAGGTGGCGCGATCCGGTTCATTGACCGAGAACTCATATTTTTGCTTTGCCTGGGAACTGCTAATTTCAGTAGTACCGTGAGATATCGAGAATCCCTCTCCTTTGGTCCACCCCCGGTGAATATCGGTGACGCGGTAGGGCCCGAAGTGAATTGAGTCGCGAACGATCAAAAGTGACCGCCCTTCGACAGTCAGTTCACTGGATTCGCCCGGCAAGTCTTGCGGAAGCGCCATGTGCGCCACCTGGCAGCCGCTCAACGACAGGCCGGTGACCAACGGCAAAAGCCAGCCTGCCATCCGGCGCCACTCTTTGTTAAATGACCTGTTCATTGCCATTGTCGGTTCAACGCTGTTCGCCAATGCCAAGAGTCACATAACTAACAATTATATGGCCCAATTGACGACATATAACACATCGTTAATTAACACATCGTTAACCTGGCGACTGCTGCTCCTTGCGGGAATTCCGGGGACAGGCTGCGTCTGGAGCCATGGGCCGCCGTGCGATCAATCCCGATCACCACACCAGGGAGGCAAGCGCGACCGCGCGCCCGAGCGACCGCGCGCGAGAGCGCGCCCCGAGCGCCGGGCTGGCCCCGGGAGCGGGTGGCGGATCTCCGATCCGCGCACAATTCCGGGGACAGCAATTCCGGGGACAGTATACCTATTTAGACGTTTTTCATAATAATAACAGACAGTTAAGTTTTCAACAGCGCGCCCGGCGGGAACGTCGCCCACACATACGACAACCCCGCCCCGGCCATTACGGCATCAAGCACGCGGTAGATAAAGCCACCCCTGCAACCCGCGGAAAAACCTGGCGCATGGGGTTGAACCTCCGCTTCGGTTCGCCGCCGAATTCAAATCCCAACCGCACCCAAATCCAGCTCGCCGTCGGCCACCGGCGGGCACCAGAAATAGCTTCCCGTTACCGGGCGGGTGAAGCGGAAGAGGCCGTCGGTGACGCCGTCTTCCTGGCCGGTCATGCGAGCGAGCTGGGCCTCGAAGGCGTCGAAGGAGTGGCCGAAGGCGACGAACATCAGCCCTTCGCCGTCCGCTTGCGACCATGGCATGGAGCGGCGCAGGAGGAAGGCCTCGGGGTCGAAGCTTTCCTGCGCCGTGCGT
>DAOVHN010000312.1 GCA_030671915.1 Pseudomonadota bacterium | reverse complement strand
GATCACGAATTCCGTGCCCTCGATCGTGGCGTTCAGGTAGGGGGTGTCGATCGCAAGTTCGCGCGGCTTGCGGCTGAAGGACTGGATCGCGCCGACCAGCAGTTCGACGAAGGATTTTTCCTCGGGCTCCGGCGCGATATCCGCCAGATGGACGGCGGTGTTCTGATCGAGCCGGAAGATCGCGTCGTTGACCAGCGAGACCGCGGCACGGCTGTTGGCCTCGGTGCGCACGGTGTCCTTGTCGCACAGCCTGTCGCCGACGCCCGCCGCCTGCCAGGATCCGCCGGCGGCGCGCTGTAGTTTTACCGTGCCTTCAACGGATATAAGCTCCCCGACTGCTGGATCGCAGTCCTGGGTCGCGGCTGTAGCCTGGCCATACGCTACTGAAAAT
Organism: Pseudomonadota bacterium; assembly: GCA_030671915.1. Taxonomy (GTDB): domain Bacteria; phylum Pseudomonadota; class Alphaproteobacteria; order UBA8366; family JADFVY01; genus JADFVY01. The sequence goes on along the minus strand of DAOVHN010000312.1, from coordinate 3,698 downwards.
ACAATTGCTGCCCCTAAGAGGCACGAAAAGTTCGTCCCCTGCATCGAGTCCCCCAATCCACCACAGTAAGCATCCCGTATGCTCTTCTAAAATGAGAGCGTTGTTATTTTTAACGTATTATTAACCATAAGTATAGCTAAAATTGCATACACTTGGCCGGCGGCGCAATATTACTGTTCCTTACGAATTATTTCGATGTCATCCGTATGATCGTGGGATCGCCCTCCGGAAGCCCATGTTCCGCAAATTGCGCCAGAAGATTCAGATACATGGCTGTGGGCCCGTCATCGGGATGGCGCTTCAGTATCGCTTCGAACAGTCCCTTTGCATCATCCCACCGCCGGTCCTGGAACACCTTCAGCGCAGACGGGAAGGATTCGCAGAGTTCCTGTTGTTCCGGGGTCGCCATATCCATCGTGGCAAGAATTTCACACGCGGCCAGCCCCTCGGCCTTGCCGACGAGCTGGAACGAGCCGACCGGCCGCGTCAGTACGCCGCTGACGTCTTCGACCACGGTTTGCGCCGCCAGAATCTCGGTGCGTGTGAACTTGTTCAGGCCCTCCAGGCGGGACGCCGTATTGGCGGGATCGCCAAGGATCGAATAGGCCATGCGACCGCCGCCGCCGGTATGGCCGAGATAGAAATTGCCGTCCTGCAGCCCGATCCTCGCGCTGAGATTGACCTGCTCGATCTTGTTGAACTCATCCATTGCATCCAGCACGCCGATGGCGCCCACAATCACCTGGCGCCGGGCCTCGGGCGATTCCTGGTCCCGCGTCCAGGCGCACATTATCGTATCCGCGTGGAATTCGGTGACATCGACGCCGTTACGCTTCAGCGGCTGCGCCATGGCGTCGAAATAGGCGTTCATGAAACGGGCAAGTTCTTTTGGTGACTTGCCTTCCGAAATTGTGCTGAAGCCTGACATATCGTTTGCCAGGCAGGTGCCGTAAACAACCTGGTTGACTGAATCCGGGTCGACGCCCTCGCCGGTCAGGTCGCGCACCACCGATTCCGGTACGTACAATTCCAGCGCTTCCGCGATGCTCTGCACCTTGCGCCGCTCAAAAAGATACTGGGCGATAAGCCCGACCAGCAGCGCAAACGGCATCTGGACCAGCAACGGGACCGCCCAAGGTAGCCAGAGCGCGCTTTCGTTGAACAGCCATTGCGCGCCCGCAGCGTAAAGCCCGGTCAGCAGGAAGGTCAGCGGCACCGCGATCAAGGCGGGCAGCGCATAGATCAGGAAGCCGATCACGAAGCCGAAAATTATGATTGCCGCAAGGGTGGTTCCTGGTCCCGCCTTTTGTATCGCTATGTCGTTCACCAGATTGGCCAGCGCGGTTGCCATGATCTCGACGCCGCTGAGGTCAACGCCGTCTTCGTTGGTGAAAACAGTGTAGTAGCGATCCGGCTGATCCACGAGGGTCAGGTCCGAATAGCCGGCAAATACCACGCGCCCGGCAAGAGACCCGTCATCGGGCGGTCGCTTGCCGCCATAGCTCGACGGCAGTATCGCCTCGTAGGGATAGGTCAGTACGGTTCCCGGCGGGCCGTAGAAATTCAGATAGCGGCTCTCGGGGCCGGCATAGAGGGCGGTAAGCGCCCGAAACAGCAATCGGGCCTGCCCTGGCATCGCCTGACCGTTTGAGGCATCCAGAATTTCGTCAACCCGCCCCTTCAGGCCGTGATCACCGGTAAAGGCATAACGCAGCGCCCGCATGAGGGCGCTCATCTCCTCGTAACTCCGCACGTCCTCGACCTGCGCCGGCAGCTCACCGACGCGCGGCATGCCGGCCTGCGAGAGGACGTCCAGCCATTCGCGGTAATAAGGCAGCGCAAGCATCTGCACGGCTATGGCCGATGTCGTGGGGGCGTCGCCGGCACTGGATTTGAATGTCCAGAATTCGTGGACGGCCTGGTCGGTCTTGGGCAGGGGAAACGGTCCCAACCCGCGGGTCGCTTCGGCCAGGGGGCCCGCCGGCACCATCGCCTCCTCCACCCACAGCCAACTCTTGACCTCGCCATTGGCGTCGTAGATTGGTTCTTTTTTTCCGATCAACCGCTGCAGCATGACCACGTGATCGAAAGCCGCTACCGACTCAGCGAATTTCCTGTCGTCCTCGGGATCTTTCGGCCGGCTGAAATCATAGTCGAACACCACTGCCGCTGCGTCCTGTCTCGCCAGCTCGTCGAGAACCCGGCCATGCACGCTGCGTGGCCAGTCGCGCGGCAGCGCGGGCAGTTCAAGCCGCTTACCCGAATCGCCGTTGAGCCCGATAACCGCCACTTCCGGCGGCGAGGGCAGGGGGCCCCGGATCGTGAACTGCCAGGCGAGACCGGTGTCCCGCTCGAATTCCTTCCCGAAATCCGTGACTATAAGGATAAGCCCGATCAAGGCCGTACACAGGCCGATGATGGTGCTTCTGATCCAGTTCCGCATGGCCGGTTTCCTCTGGAGCCGATCCGGGTTGAGTGGAATCGCTTATCGGCGATCCGCCAATCCGGTAAATCGGCTCTATCTTCACGATGTAGAGCGGATTCACGCGACCGATCACAAGGACGATCAATCGCGATCCGCTCCGGGCTGCCCCTGTCACGTTAACCAATAGTACAGGTATTTGACAACATGGCCGCAACGGAAGCCGGATCGAAGGGGTCTTTATCAGCGAACTTTGGTATTAACCGGGGGTTAAGCCCTGGCGGGGTAAATGTCTTCGTTCCACCCTTGATAGAATTGAGCCAGGGCGCCGCCACATGCTCCCAGAAAAGCACCGCCAGGAATCAGCGAAAGTGACCGCGGGCCAGCCGACATTGAGCGGCCGCGCGCTTCTGGCGGTCTTTGCGGCGCTGATGCTGGCGGCGGTCGCGCCCCTGTTTCTGGTCGATGTCGTGCCGCTGGCGAACATGCCGAATCACATGGCGCGCATCAGGATTCTGGCCGAGATCGGACAGGACCCGGCACTGGCGGCCAGCTATCGCCTGAACTGGGGGCTACAGCCGAATCTGGCGGTCGACCTGCTGCTGACGCCGCTGGCCGGGTTCATCCCGCCGCTGGAACTGGGCCGGTGGTTTACGCTTCTGTGCATGTTGACGCTTGCCGGCGGTACCCTGGCGGCCTATCGCGCCATCAATGGCAGGCTCGATTTGTGGCCGGCCGCGCTTTTCCTGTTTATGTACAATCATGTGCTGATATGGGGGTTTCTGAATTTCTTGTTCGGGCTGGGGCTCGGCCTGCTCGGTTTCGCGGCCTGGGTGGCCACCGGCGACCGGGCGGGATGGCGGCGAACCCTGCTGTTCGCGGTTGGCGGCGCCGCGATGTTTTTCGTCCACCTGATGGCGCTGGGCATTTACGGCATCATGGTCGGCGCCTGGGAGGTGGGGCGGCTGCGCGAACGCTGGCCCGACTGGAAGGGGCTGGCCCGCGACTGGGCCCTGGGGGCGGCGCAGTTCCTGCCGGCCTTCGGCCTGTTCATCGCCGCCCTGACGCCGCGGGTGCACGATCCGGAATGGGTGTGGGGTACGCCGATTGTGCGGTTACGGGGGCTCCTGTCGCCGCTGCTTACCAATTTCAGCTGGGAGGATTTCATTCCGATCCTGTTCGTCGCGGGGGTGCTGCTGGTCTGTCTGCCGATGCGGTGGCTGCGGCCGGCGCGCGGCATGGCTCTGCCCATCTTGTCGGTAGCGGCCATCGCCCT
>DAOVHN010000176.1 GCA_030671915.1 Pseudomonadota bacterium | reverse complement strand
GGGCCCGCGCGCTCTCGCTGCGGCGATGGTCGATCACGACAACCCGGGCGCCGCGCTTTTGCGCCGTCTTCAGCCGGCGCATGTTGTTGGGCGGGGAATCGGTCGCCGGGTTGGAACCCCAGACCAGGATCAGGTCGGCATTGTCCAGGTCTTCATAGATGCCGCGCAGATGCTCGCCGAAGCAGGCGCGCGGCGCGATCATGCCCTGCGAAGCATAGCAGAGCGCGCCAACGCCCGTCGCATTCGGCGAGCCGAAGGGGAAGAGCACTGCATTGGCCGAGGTTTCCGACGTGCCGGCCGGGCCGAAGGATTCGCACAGCCCGAATTCGAAATTGCCGCGCCCGGTATAGATGGCGGCGGCTTCCGGACCGTATCTGGCGGCGATATCGCGCAGGCCGCCGACCAGCATGTCGTAGGCCTCGTCCCAGCCGATGCGCTCGAACCGCCCCTCTCCGCGCGCGCCGGTTCGCTTTTGCGGATAAAGAATTCTGTCCGGCGAGTAGACGATTTCCGCCGCCTGTGCGCCGCGCGGACAGACGAAACCGAGCGGGTGGTCGCGCAGCGGTGTCAGGCGCTCGATACGCCCGTCCACCATATGGATATTGACCCCGCAGCCGGCCGGACAGACTCCGCAAATGCCCGCCACCGCCGTTCGCGATGTGGCGTTCGCCGAGGCGGCAGGTTCTGCCAATAGCGTATTGTCGAACGGGACCAATTCCAGTGCCTGCGTATCTGTCAGTGTCGTCAGGCAAAAACCATAAAATAATTATGGATTACTGGGAATGGGGGAGTGCGCTGTTTTTGCAGCGATTAGTAAGCGATTGCGTAATTTGATGGATATCCCCACGGTTGGTGATAATAATCACCTATTCTAGATTCAGGGTGCAGCGGAAAGATGAAATCGCAACGATCTTTCCGCGCAAAAAAAAGCCGGCGCAAGTTCCGGGGGCGCGCCGGCCGAATGCGCTTGGTTCGCGCACGGTAATTTCGTTATCGCGTGCCCGCCAGGGGAATCCCCGTGGCCTCCGAGGCCGCGACGGTAATCGTTTTCAAGTCTTCCGGCTCCAGGTTATGGACGTTGGTCTTGCCGGTGCAGCGGGCCATGATCGAGGTCTCGCCCGCCATGCTCTGAATCAGGTATTCCGCGCCGGTGACGCGTTCTTCCCAGGTGCGGTCGCCGGCATAGGAGATCGAGCTGCCCGTGACCGAGGCGCCGGCCGCGATCGCCATGGATACGCCGACTGCTGCCGCCATGCCGCCCAGCGCCAGCGCCTTGGCGACGTCGGTGCCCGAGCGCACGCCGCCATACCAGATAAGGTCGATCTCTTCCTCCTGGTTCAGCCCGCGCAGGATGCGGATGGCGTCGCGCAACACGGTCATGTCCGGCGGACCGGCCAGTTCCGAACCACGCGTGCCGTCAAGCACCATCAGTTCCAGCTTGTTTTCCAGCGCAAAGGGTATGGCCGCCTCGAGCGCCGGCCCCTGTACCGACAGACCGACGAGTTGCGCGGCCGAAGCCCGCTTTGGCTCGAAGGCCTTGAAGCTGTCGCCGATCTCGTACATCGCGGCGGCGGCGTATGCGTCCGGCTCCTCGCCCGGTTTCAGCAACTGCAGCCAGGGCATATTGCCGTCCGGCTTCGCACGCCCGATCCAGCCACAGCCGGTATTCTCCACGGCCTTCGCTACCGCCGTGCGGATCTCGTCCGGGGCATCATCGAAGCCGGTCACCAGATAGGGGTTCTTCAATTCGATCCCGCCGCCCAGTTTGGTATCTGTGCGGCAGGCCTCGCGATAGGGGTCGATCACCAGGCGCGACAGGTTCGCCGGCAGGAAGACGAGGTCGTCGAAACTGGCGGCTTGTTCCGGGGTGATCAGGATTTCGCGCGGTTTCAGGCGTTTTTGCAGCATGGCGGACTGCGATTTTGCATTCCCCGGCTGCATGCGGGCCATCAGGAAGATATCCTCGCGGTTCCTCACCGAATAATCCGCGGTGCCGGTCTCCGCGTCGCAGCGGAAGCAGCGCGCGGCCTCGGCAATTGCGGTTTCCTTGTCGTATTTAGATTCGATCTCGGGGAACTCGGCCGGCTTGTCGCCCAGCCCGTGGAATGCCTGCTCCTGGCGGGGATATTTCTCCCACATGATGTCCTGCGCCACGTCAATCCGGCGGGTGCGGTGGGGCGTGCGGTAGGGCAGGGGACTTTCGTTCCCATCCAGATACTGCTTGATGTAGTAGGCCGCCTTGTGGCCGTGATGCATGGCCATGACGATGGTCGAGCCACCGAAGGCGCCGTCGCCCGCGCCGAAAACCTGGGGGTCTTCGGTACGCATGGACTCGAAGTCGGTTTCCACTCGGTCGATCTTTATCAAGCCCTTTTCCCGCAACTCGCCGCAGTCGCCGGTCTGGCCGACCGCCGCGATGATCATGCCGCAATCGATGTTGAATTCGGAGCCGGGAACGGTGCGGAAGGCGCGCCGGCCGTCTTCCTCCGGCTCGCCCAGTTCCGTCTTCACGCAACGCAGCGCCAGGCCGCCGTCCTTCTCGACGATCTCGACCGGCTGGGCGTGATAGACGAATTCGATATCTTCCTTGATGGCGCCTTCCAGCTCGTCCTTGCGCGCCGGAATTTCGCCCGGGCCACGGCGGTAGACCACCTTGACGTTTTTGCAGCCCGGCATGCGCGCGGCCACGCGGCAGGCATCCATCGCCACGTCGCCGCCGCCGATGACCAGCACGGTCTCCGGCAGGGTGGGGCGGTCGCCGCTGCTGTTGATGCGGCGCAGGAAGCCGACGCCGTCCTCGACCATTTCATGGTCCTCGCCGGGTACGCCCATGGGCTTGCCCAAGGCCGCGCCGATGGCCAGCAGCACCGCGTCATGGCGTTGCTTCAACTCGTCCAGGCTGACCTGTTCGCCAAGGGCGGTGTTGGTGTGGACAGTAATGCCGGGGCAGCGTTTCAGGATGCGGTCGATATCCTCGTCCAGGATGCGCGCGGGCAGGCGAAAGCCGGGAATGCCCCACTGCATCACGCCGCCGGGGCGGTCGAACTTTTCGTAGACATCCACGTGATAACCGGCCAGCGCCAGGTCCTGCGCCGCGGTCAGCCCGGCCGGGCCGCTGCCCACGATGCCGACGCTCTTGTCCTGGCTCGGCTGGACCGGGTCGAGATGGGTATCGGCGCCCAGTTCGTCCATCACGTAGCGCTTCAGATTGCGGATCGCCAACGGGCCGTCGCTGTCGGCGCGGCGGCAGGCAGGCTCGCAGGGCGCATCGCAGACCCGTCCGCAGACCGAACTGAACGGGTTGGTCGCGGTGATCGCCTCGAGGGCCTCCAGCTGCTTGCCTTCCCAGATCAGGCCGATATAGGAGGGCGCGTCGGTGCCGATCGGACAGGCGATCTGGCACGGTGCCGGCGCGAAATGCAAATCGTCGGTATCGTCGCGCAAATCAAGCGGGCTCCAGCCCGACCCCATCAGGGTTCCGGCAAGTTTATTGTAAGTCATCTCAGCTCGCCTTGAGTTGCAGGTTGGGGTCGCGATATTCCGGCGCGTATTCCAGGCCGGTGATTTTCGCAGCCTCCGGCGTGGTGGCCACCAGGTCATCGCGGCAAAGCTGCTTCACGTCGGAATAGCCCAGCCCGTCTGTGATCGCCGCGAGTTGCCAGCGCATGGCCTCCAGGAAATGGTGGATATGCACGGCCTCGACAGGCGTGTTGTAGCGGCCCTCATGCTCGGGGTCCTGGGTTGCGATGCCGACCACGCAGTTGCCGATATGGCACTGCATGCAGGCGATGCACCCCCCAGCGATGATCGCCGAGGTGCCCACGGCCACCGCGTCCGCGCCCAGCGCCAGCGCCTTGGCCGCGTCCACACCGTCCTTGATGCCACCCATCAGCACGATGGGCAACTGGCCGGTCGCGTCGATTTCGGCCAGCGCGTCCAGCGCCTCCTGGATCGCGGCCAGCGTCGGGATGCCGACATGCTCCAGCACTTCCGAGCTGGCGGCGCCGGTCGATCCCTGCAACCCGTCCAGCTCCACATAGTCGAACTGGTCCTTCAGCGCGATCTTGATGTCGTCGCGCACGCGGCCCGCGCCCAGCTTGATCGAAACGGGAATGCGATGGCCGGTGGCCTCGCGGAATTCCTCGACCTTGATGATCAGATCGTCGGCACCCAGCACATCGGGATGGCGCGAGGGCGAACGCAAATCAATGCCTTCGGGAATGCCGCGGATGGTGGCCAGTTCCCTGGTCACCTTCTTGGCCATCAACTGGCCGCCGAGGCCCGGCTTGGCGCCCTGCGAGATATAGATTTCCAGCCCGTTGGCGCGCTGCATGTCATGGATATTCCAGCCCAGCCGCCCGGCGAGGCACTGGAAGATCAGCTGGTCCGCCTCCTCGCGCTGCTGGTCCATCATGCCGCCCTCGCCGGTGTTCTCGGCGATGCCGGACATGCGCGATGCGATGGCCAGCGACAGTTTGGCGGACCGGCTCAGCGCGCCGAAGCTCATCGGCGCGATCATCACCGGCATCGACAGGTCCAGCGGCTTGGCGCCGTGCTTGTCGCCCAGCGTCGTACGCATCTCGATCCGTTTCAGGATGTCCGGATCGCGGCCGGCCTGCGACAGGTCCCGTTTGAAGGCGATGTCGGTCAGATGCGGCAGCGGCCGCGCGGCGCCATAACCGCGGATGCGGTAACGGCCCATCTGCGACTTGATATAGATATCCTCCTGAACCTTCTCGTTCCAGTAATCGGACGTGCCGGAGAAGGTGAAGAAAGGGATGTTGCGGCGTGGCGGCTCAGGGTTCTTGTAGCGCAGCTTGGCGCCGGCATTGACGACCTTCTTGAAGGTCCCATCGAACGCCAGCCCGTACTTGTCGAGGAATTCCCCGATACCCTTCAGGTCGTCGGCGGTGGGCTCCACCTGTTTGGCGTCGGAGCCCAGAGACTGCACCTCGCCGCCGACGAAAATATCGCCGGCCGCCATGTCCTCGCCGACCTTCTCGCCGGAATTGCCCAGGATGATGATGCGCCCGCCATACATCATGTAGCCGGCCATGAAATTGGCGTTGCCGGCGCAGCACAGCGTACCCGCCTTCATCACCTGGCCGGCGCGCGAACCAACATTGCCCTTCACCACGACCTCGGCGCCGCGGATCGCGACACCGGCGATGGCGCCGGCATTGCCGCCGACGACGACCGAGCCCTTGTACATATTGTCCGCCAGGCCCCAGCCGGCATTGCTGTCGATCTCGAAATTCGGGCCGTCGGTCAGGCCGGCGCAGAAATAGCCCGCCGAGCCGCGCACCCGGATCTTGATGTCCTGGGTCAGCCCGACGCCGATATGGTGCCGCGCGTCGGGGTTCAGGACTTCGACATCCTCACCCCGTTCGCCGCACTGGCGGATCAGCTCGTTGGCTTCGGTTATTGATTGTTTGGATAAGTCGATCGTGACCACGTGTTATACGTCCCTGGCGCCGGTTCCATTGTGTTCAGGGCTTCTCCGGGGAAAAGCCGGTTCAGCGACACCTCTTCCGAGGCAACCGCGATCATGTCGTCGGTCTCGTACAGCACCATTGGTTTGACGGCCAGCCTGTCCTTGGCGTAGCCGATTTCGTCTTTCGTGGAGACCAGGAACGAGAATGTGCCGTCCAGATCGTCGATGGAATCGCGCAAGGCATCCTTCAGCGCGACACTGCGCGACATCTTTTCGGCCAGATAGACCGCGATCAGTTCGCTGTCGTTGTCGGTGCGGAATTCGAAGCCCTTGCGTTCCAGCCGCCGGCGCATCTTCCAGTAGTTGGTGATTT